>CBIHLI010000050.1:0-7744 GCA_966210575.1 uncultured Sphingomonas sp. | reverse complement strand
GGCGGCAAGCACAACGACCTCGACAATGTCGGCTACACCGCGCGCCACCACACCTTCTTCGAAATGCTCGGGAATTTCTCGTTCGGCGACTATTTCAAGGACCGCGCGATCGAGCTGGCCTGGAATTTGGTCACCAAGGAGTGGGCGATCGATCCCGCCAGGCTGACCGTCACCGTCTATCACACCGACGACGAAGCGTTCGACCTGTGGAAGCGGATCGCCGGCCTTCCCGAAGAACGGATCATCCGCATCCCGACCAAGGACAATTTCTGGGCCATGGGCGACGAGGGCCCGTGCGGCCCTTGTTCGGAGATCTTCTTCGACCATGGCGAGCATTTGTCGGGCGGACCTCCCGGAAGCGCCGACGAGGACGGCGACCGCTTCGTCGAGATCTGGAACCTGGTCTTCATGCAATATGAGCAGGTCGCGGGCGAGATCGTCTCAGAGCTTCCGAAAAAAAGCATCGACACCGGCCTCGGGCTCGAGCGCACCGCCGCGGTGCTGCAGGGCGTCCATGACAATTACGACACCGACACTTTCCGGGCGCTGATCGAAGCCAGCGAGGAGCTGACCCACACCCGGGCCGAGGGCGGCAACCAGGCCAGCCACCGGGTGATCGCCGACCATCTGCGCGCATCGGGCTTCCTGGTCGCCGACGGCGTGCTGCCGGCCAACGAGGGCCGGGGCTACGTGCTTCGCCGAATCATGCGCCGGGCGATGCGGCACGCGCACCTGCTCGGCGCCAAGGAGCCGCTGATGTACCGGCTGGTGCCGGCGCTGGTTGCGGAAATGGGCGCCGCTTATCCCGAGCTGGTCCGCGCCCAGCCGCTGATCGAGGCGACCTTGAACCAGGAAGAGGTCCGGTTCCGCCAGACGCTGGTGACGGGTCTCAAGCTGCTCGACGAGGCGTCCGCCGACCTTGCCGAAGGCGGCACGCTGTCCGGCCAAACCGCCTTCAAGCTCTACGACACCTATGGCTTCCCCTACGATTTAACCGAGGATGCGCTGCGCGCGCGCGGGCTCCAGGTCGACCGCGACGGCTTCGACCAGGCGATGGCCAAGCAGAAAGCGGCGGCCCGCGCTGCCTGGAAAGGGTCCGGCGAGCACGCTTCCGACGATCTGTGGTTCGACCTTGCCGAGGAGTTCGGAAGCACCGAGTTCACCGGCTATTCGGGCGACGAAGGCGAAGGCGTGGTCCTCGCCATCCTCAAAGACGGAAAACGCGTCGATGCTGCCGAAATCGGCGACACGGTCGAGATCCTGGTCAACCAGACGCCCTTCTATGGCGAGAGCGGCGGGCAGATCGGCGACACAGGAAAACTGACCACACTCAAGGGCTTCGAAGGCGAAGTTGAGGATACGAAGAAGCCGCTTGGCCGGCTCCACGTACTCCGGACGAAGGTCATTGCCGGCGAATTGAGAGTTGGCGACCCGGTTCATCAGAAGGTCGATTCCGAGCGCCGCGACCGGATTCGCGCCAATCACAGCGCGACTCACCTGCTGCACGCCGCGCTGCGACATCGGCTCGGAACCCACGTCACCCAAAAGGGCAGCCTGGTCGCTCCCGACTATTTCCGCTTCGATTTCTCGCATCCCAAGGCGCTGACCCGGGAGGAAATCGAGCAGGTCGAGGCCGACGTGAACGCCCAGATCCGACGCAACGAGCCGGTGGCCACCCGGCTGATGACCCCCGACGAAGCGATCGCCGCCGGGGCGATGGCATTGTTCGGCGAGAAATATGGCGACGAGGTCAGAGTGCTGTCGATGGGCCGCGGCGAAGACGAGCATTATTCGGTCGAGCTGTGCGGCGGCACGCACGTCCGCGCATTGGGCGACATCCAGCTGCTCAAGATCGTCTCGGAAAGCGCAGTTTCGTCGGGAGTGCGGCGGATCGAGGCGCTGACCGGGGAGGCGGCGCGCCAGTGGCTGACCGACCGCGAAGCCAGGCTGCGCGAAGCGGCGGCGACCCTGAAGAGCGCGCCCGACGAGGTGCCGGCGCGGATCGCGGCGCTGGTCGAGGACCGCAAGCGGCTCGAGCGCGAACTCGCCGACGCCAAAAAGGCGCTGGCGACGGCCGGCGGGGTAAAATCGGAAGGCCCGGCACCCGAGGAGGTCAACGGCCACAAATTCCTCGGCCAGGTCGTCGAAGGCCTCGATCCAAAGGACCTGCGCTCGACGGTCGACGCAATGAAGCAGCGCGTCGGCTCGGGTGTCGCTGCATTGGTCGCAGTGAACGATGGCCGGGCCAGCGTCGCCGTTGGAGTGACCGATGACCTGACCAAGCAATTTAACGCTGTGGATTTGCTCAAGGCCGCGGTCGCGGCTCTCGGCGGGCAGGGCGGCGGGGGTCGCCCGGACATGGCCCAAGGTGGCGGCCCCGACGGCTCCAAGGCCGACGAGGCGCTCGAAGCGGTCAAAGGCGCGCTGGAGAAAGTCGCGGCCTAGCCGCTCGTCGAATCCCTGAGTCGCCGCCGTCCAAGCCGCGGCGCTTCTTCCAGCTCCGCTTCCGACTTGATCTGGGCGCGCAGCTCGTCGCGCTTTTCGTGGATCGAGGCGATCACCGGGCCCATTGCCACTCCGAGATCGACCAGCGCCGCCTCCGACAGCTGCAGCGAGGCTTCGAGCGTCTCCGGCACGGCGTCGGTCACTCCGGCCTTGTAGAGCTCGGCAGCATGGGCGGTGTCGCGGGCGCGCGCGACGATCGGCAAGTCCGGGAACATTTGCCGCAGCCGCGCCGCGAGGCGATTGATGAGCACGGGGTTGTCCATCGTCAGGATGAATGCGCTCGGCTCGCGTTCCCGCAGTCGCTCGAGCAGCTCGGGATGGGCAACATCGCCGAACAGCACGTCATAGCCTTCGTTTCGGGCCGCGGCGACCGCGTCGACGTCGACGTCGATCGCCAGATAGTCCTTGTCATGGGCGGCGAGCATGTCGGCGACCATCCTGCCAACCCGCCCGAAGCCGAAGATCACGACCTGCCCGGGCTCGGCCGTTTCGACGACCGCGCCCACCGCTTCGCCTGCCACCCGGCGACCAGCGAAGCGGCCGAGCTTTGCGAGCAACGGCGTTATCGTCAGGCCAAGAGCGGTGACGATTTGCCAGAAGGCGGCGGTCTCGGGCTGGATCAGCTGCGCCGCCGCGGCCGCGCTGAGGACGATGAGCGTGGTTTCCGACGGCGAGGCCATCAGCACCCCGGTTTCGGCGGCCACCGCCGGTGATGCGCCTTCCAACCGGAGGAGCAGGGCCGTCACGACTGCCTTGACGAGGAGGACGCCGGCGACGGCGAGCAGGATTTCCTGCCAACTGCCGAAAACCAGCCGGATGTCGATGCTCATCCCGACGGTGATCAGGAAGATTCCAAGTCCGAGGCCGCGGATCGGCGCGGTGACGACCTCGACCTCGCCGCGATAGTCGGTCTCGCCGAGACCGATACCGGCGATGATCGCCCCGAACACCGGCGAGAAGCCGACCGCGGAGGTGATCAGGCTGGCGACGATCACCACCAGCAGGCAGACCGACAGGAACAGCTCGGGGCTCTTGGTTCGGGCGGCCTGAGCGAACAGGCCGGGCAGCAGCAACCGCCCCCCGATCAGCAAGCCGATTGCGGCCAACGCGCCAAGCAGCAGGGTCGAGAGCAGGGATCCGACGCCGGCGTCGGCCGCGAAGGGCGCCATCGCCCCGAGCGCGAAAGCGATCGGCACCAGGGCGAGGTCCTCGAACAGCAGCATGCCGAGCGCCGAGCGGCCGACGGCGCTGTGGGTGCCGACCAGCGGGATGACGAGCGCCGTCGACGACAATGCCAGCGCTAGCCCGAGACCGATCGCGCCCTGGGCGCCCTGCCCGAGCAGGTAGAGCCCGAAGCCGATGACGGCCGCGCAGCCGAGCAACTCGGCGGCGCCGACTCCGAAGACGATCCGGCGCATGCTCCATAGCCGGCGGAAGGACAGCTCAAGGCCGATCGAGAACAGCAATAGGATGACCCCGAGCTCGGCGAACGGCTCGATCGCGTCGGCGTTGGAGATCGTCACATAGTTAAGCCACGGAAACTGGCCGGTGAGCGAGCCGAGCGCGGCTGGACCGGCCAGAAAGCCGACCAGGATGAAGCCGATGACCGGACTGATCCGGAGGCGGGCGAAGGCCGGGATGACGATTCCAGCGGCGCCGAGGATGACCAAAGCGTCGCTGAAACCCGAAGTGCTGAACTCACCACCGTGCATGGCGGCTTTTAAGCAGGGGAGAGACGGCGTGTCACCCGCGCCGAGGACGGTCGGCTGAAGTCATGCCGTCGCCGGCTCTCCCCAATTCGCCATCGCCGCATCGAGATTGGCGACGATCGCCTCGAAGAACTGCTCGGTGGTCATCCACGGCTGGTCGGGGCCGACGAGGATCGCCAAATCCTTGGTCATGTGGCCGCTTTCGACGGTTTCGACGCAAACCCGCTCGAGGGTCTCGGCGAAGCGGACGACCTCGGGCGTGTCGTCGAACTTGCCGCGATATTTGAGCCCGCCGGTCCAGGCGAAAATCGAAGCGATCGGGTTGGTCGAGGTCGCCTTGCCTTGCTGGTGCATGCGGTAATGGCGGGTGACCGTGCCGTGGGCGGCTTCGGCCTCGACCGTCTTGCCGTCGGGGGTCATCAGGATCGACGTCATCAGGCCGAGCGAACCGAAGCCCTGGGCGACGAGGTCCGATTGCACGTCGCCGTCGTAATTCTTGCAGGCCCAGACGAACTTGCCGCTCCACTTGAGCGCGCTGGCGACCATGTCGTCGATCAGGCGGTGTTGATATTCGATGCCAGCTTTCTCGAATTGTTCTTTGTAATCGCTGTTATAAATGTCCTGGAAGATATCCTTGAACCGGCCATCATAGGCTTTGAGGATGGTGTTCTTGGTCGACAGATAGACCGGCCAGCCGCGGTTGAGGCCGTAATTGAAGCAGGCGTGGGCGAAGTCGCGGATCGAATTGTCGAGATTGTACATGCCCATGGCGACTCCCGAATCGGGAAAGTCGAACACTTCAAACTCTAGCTCGTCGCCATTTTCGCCGGTCCATTTGATGGTCAACTTGCCCGGTCCCGGCACCCTAAAGTCGGTCGCCTTATACTGATCGCCGAAGGCATGGCGGCCGACGACGATCGGGTCGGTCCAGCCGGGAATCAGCCGCGGCACGTTGGACAGGACGATCGGCTCGCGGAAGACGACCCCGCCGAGGATATTGCGGATCGTGCCGTTGGGCGACTTCCACATCTGCTTGAGGTTGAATTCCTCGACCCGTGCCTCGTCGGGCGTGATCGTCGCGCATTTGACGCCGACGCCGTGCTTCTTGATCGCCTCGGCGGCCTCGATGGTGATCCGGTCCTCGGTCTCGTCGCGCTTCTCGATCGACAAATCGTAATAGAGCAGGTCGATGTCGAGATAGGGCAGGATCAGCCGTTCGCGGATCCACTGCCAGATGATTCGGGTCATCTCGTCGCCGTCGAGCTCGACGACCGGGTTCTTCACCTTGATCTTGGCCATTTGAGTCCTGTTGTGCTGGAGCAAGGGCGTGGCGGGCGCATAGGCGATGGGCTTGGCGCAGCGCAACCGCGGCCAATTGTGAATGCTCGTCCGCCACTTTAAGGGGTCCGGCCATGCCCGAACTCGAAAAGCCGGCCAGCCCGCTCATTACCACCAACGTCAAATGGCGATTTCCCTCGGTCCATCCAGAGGGGCGCAAGTTCCTGCTGGTCTCCGCGATCGCCACCCTGGTCGTCTATGGCGGAGTCAGCCACTTCCTCGGCTGGCTGCTGGTCGGCTTGACGATCTGGATAGCGGCGTTCTTCCGCGACCCGATCCGGACGACGCCGGTCGGAAAGCCGCTGGTCGTCGCCCCGGCCGACGGCCTGATCACGACGATCGCCAAGGTGCCGCCGCCGCGCGAGCTCGCCGGGGAGGGCGGCCTGACGGATTCGGAGATGACCCGGATCTCGATTTTCATGAGCGTCTTCGACGTCCACATCAATCGCTCGCCGGTCAGCGGCCGCGTCCGGCGCATGGCCTACGTGCCCGGCAAGTTCGTCAACGCCGACCTCGACAAGGCCAGCGAGGAGAATGAGCGCCAGCATTTCCTGATCGAAGGCGAGGACGGCACGCAGATCGGCGTGACCCAGATCGCCTGCCTGGTCGCGCGGCGGATTCTGACATTCGTCGGCGAAGGCGATTCGGTCGTGGCCGGCCAGCGGATCGGGATGATCCGCTTCGGCAGCCGGGTCGACGTCTATCTGCCGGCTGGGACCGGGCCGATGGTGCTGCTCGGGCAGCGCGCGATCGCCGGCGAGACGGTGCTTGCCGAAATCGGTGTCGAGCCCGGGCTGACGGGACAGAGCCAATGAGCAAGGCAGCGGGCAGGGAGGGCATTCCCTTCCGCGCCCTGGTGCCCAACGCTGTTACCGCTCTGGCCTTGTGCTTCGGCCTGACCGGCGTCCGGTTCGCCGTTTCGGCCTTCGAAGGCAATGATGCGCATTGGGAGATTGCGCTTGCCTGCGTGATCGGGGCCGGAGTGCTCGACGGCATGGACGGACGGATCGCGCGGCTGCTGCGCGCCCAGAGCCGCTTCGGCGCCGAGCTAGACAGCCTGTCAGACGTCATCGCCTTCGGAGTCGCGCCGGCGCTGGTCATGATCCCCCGCTCCAGGTCACCCTCGGGCACCCCTCGGCGCAGCACGGGTGAGGTACCGCGGCTCCAGGCGGTGCCGGCATCGAAGAAGCCAAAGCCTTCGACCGGCGGCAGCCCCATCACCGAGCCGAGCACCAGCTGACGGATCAGGGGAAAGCGCAACTCCGCCTTGGCAACCGCGACCCGGCTGCCGAAGAGCTGGCCGAGGACCGCGCAGGCCATCTCGTCCTCCCGGCGTCCTTCGCAGTCGGAGTACACGTCGTAGTATCCCCGCACGTACCACGGCTGCCCCAGGTACTGGTCGTAGAAGACCTGCTGGCCCTCGATCACACCATCCGAATCCCGGCCGTACTTGCCATTGTGCAGCCCCTGCAGCGCGAGCGTGAACGGCCGAACGTAGATGTACCTGCGGAAGTCCGCCACCGTCTGCACGAGCTGCAGATCGCCGAACATCGGAGATACCTGCAGCCGATATCGCTGTCCCGCAAAGGGTGAGGTGTAGTTGAAGACGGCGTTGTCGTAGACGAGCGCCGCCGACATCTCCGCCATGTTCAGACCGAACCCATCCACCTCGATGTACCGCTCCTCCCGGGGCCGGTAGGACTGCGGATCGAGCAGCAGCCGGTAGATCTGGGCGTCGGTCGACATCCGCCGCACGCCGGCGCTGAACTCGATGCGTTGCGCCATGCTGAAGGGATACTGCGCGTACCCCTGCAGCGCGGTGTCGAACTGGCGTACCCGGATGATGTCCTGCGTGGGCACCGCCGCGCCGTCCAGGCTGTCGGTGCCCATGGAGTAGTACCCGAAGATGTACGGCAGCCGCTGGGCGATTCCGCCGTAGTTCCAGCGCTCGCGCGCGTTCAGGTACTGGGTGGCGAAGCCGATCTCGTCGACCCGACCCTGCGCCTGCACCATGCCGAGCAGGGTGTGCCGTCCGAGCACGTCGCTGAAGATCCCGGCGACGCCGCCGTACAGCCCGCCTCCGAAGGGGCCTCCCACGGACGCACCGATCTGCGGCTGCCCCAGGTAGTCCAGACCGAGGCGGGGCCGGTAGGAGCTGGCCGCGTAGCGCTCCCCCTTTTCCGCCTCGGGCA
>CBIHLI010000049.1:0-7790 GCA_966210575.1 uncultured Sphingomonas sp. | reverse complement strand
GTGTCCGACCAGCCATGCTCGTCGTCGCCGATCAGCGTCCGGTTGGGGTCAGCCGACAAGGTCGTCTTGCCGGTTCCCGAAAGGCCGAAGAAAATCGCGGTGTCTCCGTCGGGGCCGACGTTGGCCGAGCAGTGCATCGGCATGATTCCCTGCGGCGGAAGCAGGAAGTTCAGCAAGCCGAACACCGACTTCTTCATCTCGCCAGCATAAGCGGTGCCGCCGATCAGGATCAGCTTCCTGGTGAAATTGACCGCGATCACCGTCTCGCTGCGGCAGCCGTGGCGCTCGGGGTCGGCGCGGAAGCTCGGCAGGTCGATCATCGTGAACTCGGGCAGGAAGCCGGGCAGCTCGTCGGCTTCCGGCCGCACCAGCATCGTTCGGATGAACAGGCTGTGCCAGGCAAGCTCGTTGATCACCCGCACCCGTACCCGGTGCTCGGGCTGCGAGCCGCCGTACAGGTCCTGGACGAACAGCAGGTCCTTCTCGCCGAGCGCGGCGAGGAAGTCCTCGTAGAGCCGGTCGAACGCGGCCGGATCCATCGGCTTGTTGCCCTTGTTCCACCAGACGGCGGAATCGGTCAGCTCGTCGCGGACGGTGAACTTGTCCTGGGCGCTTCTGCCGGTGTGCTTGCCGGTCTTGACGACCAGCGGTCCGTCCTTGGCGAGCATGCCCTCGTCGCGCTTGACCGCATATTCGACCAGCGGCGCTGTGGAGAGGTTCCAGTGCAGCTCGGCAGGAGTCACTATCCCCTGCGATTCAAGTCCATGTTCTGCGACCCGGTCGCCCACCCGCTTCCCTTCCTTAAATAAAATGAGCGGCGGCGACCCTTCGGCAGCCGCCGCATCACTGCAGTAAGAGCGCCTATAAACCCGAAAAAGTTGCGCGGTCAAAACGGCACCGCATAGCTTGTGTCCCGTCCAACCGCTGCCTAAGCCCGCTCCGGACCGATTGATGAGCCACATGATCGCGCTGGTCGACGACGACCGCAACATCCTGACCTCGGTGTCGATCGCCCTCCAGTCCGAGGGGTTCGTCACGCGCGTCTATACCGACGGGGTGACGGCCCTGAAGGCGTTCGCCGAAAACCCGCCGGACCTTGGCGTGTTCGACATCAAGATGCCGCAGATGGACGGAATGGAGCTGCTTCGGCGGCTTCGCGAGTTCAGCCCGATGCCGGTCATTTTCCTGACCTCCAAGGACGACGAGCTCGACGAGGCGCTCGGCCTGGCGATGGGCGCCGACGATTATATTTCCAAGCCCTTCTCGCAGCGCCTGCTGCTGGCCCGGATCCGCGCTATCCTTCGCCGCCAGGAGCTTGCCAAGAGCGAGGCCGCCGCGCCCGCCGAGACCGAACCGGAGCCGCTAGTTCGCGGGCGGCTGTCGATGGACCCGGCCCGGCACAAGGTGAAGTGGGACGGCAAGGAGGTCACCCTGACCGTCACCGAATTCCTGATCCTGGAAGCGCTTGCGCAGCGCCCGGGCGTGGTCAAGAACCGCAACCAGCTGCTCGACGTCGCTTACCAGGACGATGTCTACGTCGACGACCGCACCATCGACAGCCACATCAAGCGAATCCGCCGCAAGTTCCGGGCGGTCGACCCGGCCTTCGATTCCATCGAGACGCTTTATGGCGTCGGTTACCGCTTCGACGATCAATAAGCGGCGGCGCCGGCGGCGCCCGCCGCGGCCGTGGACCGCCCGGTGGACGCTCACCTGGCGAATTCTCGCCGTCAACATCTTCGCGGTGCTGATCCTCGCGCTGGGAGTCGTCTATCTCGATGCCTTCCGCAACAAGCTGAGCAAGGAGCGGGTCCAGCGGACGGTGCGAGAGGCCGAGATCAGCGCCATCATCGCCCGCTCGGTCCCGCCAGAGCAGCGCGCCCGGGCAATCGCCGCGATCGGCGAATCGACCCGAAGCCGGATCCGCCTTTATGGCCCCGATGGCCGGCTGGTCGCCGACAGCTGGGCCTTGACCGGCCCCACATACCGATTGCGCGACCCTGCTGCCGAGGGCTGGATGAAAGATGCCGCGCGCGCGCTCGATCGCGGCTTCAATGCGCTGGTCGGCGCCGAATATGCGCCCGATTTCGTAGAGCCGGCAACGGATGTCATCGCCGCTTGGCCCGAAGCCCGGCAGGCCCAACGAGCCAACGAAGTCACCAACGTGATCCGCACCGCGCCGGACCTGACTCCGGTCCTCTCGGCGGCCGCGCCGGTCGACGGCGGAGCCCTGCTCGTCACGTCCAACGAGCGCAGCCTCACCCGGTCGATGCGCAGCCAGCGCGCCGGGCTGGCGATCGCGATGGGGGTCGCGATCCTGATATCGGTGCTGCTGTCGCTGTTCCTCGCCAGGACCATCGTCCGGCCGCTCCGCCGGATCGCCCTTGCCGCGCACCGCGTCCGGCTCGGCCGAGCCCGCGAGGTTCGGGTGCCGCGGCTGCCGTCGCGGCGAGACGAGATCGGCCTGCTCGCGCGCTCGGTTGCCGACATGAGCCAATCGCTCCGCCAACGGATCGACAATATCGAGGCCTTTGCCGCCGACGTCACGCATGAGCTCAAGAATCCGCTGGCGTCATTGCGCTCGGCCATCGACGGCCTGGAGAACGTCCAGGACGACAAGCTGCGCGCCAGGCTGACCGAGGTCGCCCGCGACGATGTTCGCCGGCTCGACCGGCTGATCAACGACATCAGCGAGGCGGCGCGGACCGACGCCGAGCTTGCGCGCGCGCGATTCGAGGTCGTCGACCTCGGCCCGCTCATCGAGCAGCTCGTCGCCAGCTGGGGTGCGCGGCGCGACAAGGGCGACGCCCGGCTGGCTTATGCCCGCCCGCGCAAGGACAGCGCCGTGGTCATGGGCGATCCCAACCGACTGGCCCGGGCGCTCGACAATATCATCGACAATGCGGTCAGCTTCTCGCCGCCCGGCGGGCTGGTCGAGATCGCCGCCTCGAGGGTCGGCAGTGACGTCCTCATCCGGATTGACGACGAAGGCCCGGGAGTTCCTCCCGAGGCGCGTGAAGCGATCTTCAACCGCTTCCACTCGATACGGCCAGAGACCGAGAATTTCGGCCGCCACTCGGGCTTGGGCCTGGCCATCGCCAAGGCTATCGTCGAAGGGCACGACGGGGAAATCAGCGTCTACGACCGCGACGACGCGCCGTCCGGCGCCCGCTTCATCATCTCGCTTCCGGCGGTGGAGCAGCAATGACCGCCCAGCGCCTTTCGGGAGAGTCCGTTCACGCCAGCACCGTCGCCATCGACGGCCGCGCCGTGCTGATCACCGGCCCGTCGGGGTCGGGCAAGTCGGACCTCGCGCTTCGCCTCATCGACCGCGGCTTCATCCTGGTCAGCGACGATCGCACGATCGTTCGCCGCGACGGCGATCGGCTGCTCGCTTCGGCCCCGCCGCAGATCGCCGGCAAGCTGGAAATCCGCGGAATCGGCATTATCGAAATGGAAGCGGCCAGCGACGTCCCGATCGCCCTGATCGTCGAGCTGACCGGCGACATCCAGCGGCTTCCGGAGGACAGCCGCGAACGTCCGATTCTCGGCGTCGCGCTGCCGCTCGTCACGATCGATGCGATGACCGCGTCGGCGTCGTCGAAGGCGGCGCTCGCGCTCGACCGCCTCGGGCTTAAGGTCCAATGACCTCGCGGCCGCGCAATCCGCGGCTCCTGCTCGTCACCGGGATGTCGGGGGCGGGCAAGTCCAGCGTCCTCGATGCGCTCGAGGACATGGGCTGGGACACTGTCGACAACCTCCCCGCCGACCTGCTCGAGGCCTTCGTCCATGCCGGCAACCAGTGCCGGACCTTGCCGGTCGCGGTTGGCATGGACGTTCGAAGCCGCGGGTTCGAGCCGGCCACCGTGTCGGAGCTGATTCGATCGGTCGAGGGGGTCGACCCCGAGATCCTGTTCCTCGACTGCTCGAGCGCCGAGCTGCTTCGCCGCTTCGACAAGACCCGACGGCGCCATCCGCTTGCTTCCGACCGCCCCGCCGAGGACGGAATCGCCCGCGAGCGCAGCCTTCTGGCGCCGCTTCGGACCGTGGCCGACAGCGTGCTCGACACGACCGACCTGACGCCGGTCGAGCTTCGCGAGGAGCTTCGCCGCCGCTTCGGGATCGAGCGGGAGCCGGTGCTGACGCTGGTTTCCTTCGGCTTCGGCCACGGCATCTCGCGCACCGCCGACCTCGTATTCGACTTGCGCTTCCTCACCAATCCGTACTGGATCGACGAGCTTCGGCCGTTGACCGGCAACGACCAGCCGGTGCGGGACTATGTCGCCGGGGACCCGGCGTGGGCGGATTCGATGGACCGCATCGAATCGCTTCTCAGAGAGTGGATTCCTCGCTACTGGGCCGCGGGCAAAAATTATTTGACCGTCGCCTTTGGCTGCACTGGGGGCCGACATCGGTCGGTCACCGCGGCAGTGGAGATGGCGGAACGGTTGCGAGCGGCGGGGTTCTCTCCCAACATCCGGCACCGCGACCTGGCGCTGGCGCCGAATGACAGGATCGAAGACACCGCCGCACCCGAACCCGGCACCGAGAGTGGAAGCGAGTTGAACGAATGATTGGACTGGTGCTGGTGACTCACGGCCGGCTTGCGGCCGAGTTCATCACCGCGATGGAGCATGTGGTTGGACCGCAGGAGGCGATCGAAGCCGTCTGCATCGGTCCCGACGACGACATGGAAGAGCGCCGCAAGGATATCGCCGCCGCGATCCAGGCGGTCGATCGCGGCAACGGCGTGATCATCCTAACCGACCTGTTCGGCGGCACCCCGTCGAACCTGGCGATCAGCCTGATGAAGAGCGAGAACATCGAGGTCATCGCCGGCGTCAACCTGCCGATGCTGATCCGCCTCGAGGGCGCCCGCAAGGTGATGGGTGTTCATGCGGCGGTGGCCGCCGCCCGCGAGGCCGGCCGCAAATATATCTCCGTGGCGTCCGAGATCCTCGGGGAAGCCGCCGCTTGAGCGCAGTCAGCCGCGAGGTCCGGATAGTCAACCGGCGCGGGCTCCACGCGCGTGCCAGCGCGCAGTTCGTCAACCTCGCCAGCGAGCTGCAGTCGAAGATCGAGGTGGAAAAGGATTCGAACCGCGTCTGCGGCACATCGATCATGGGCCTGATGATGCTCGGCGCCGCAACCGGCGATTGCATCACCATCCACGCCGAAGGCGACGGCGCCGACGAGGCGCTCGCCAGGCTTGTCGATCTGGTCGAAAGCGGATTCGGAGAGGAAGCGGGATAATGCCCCGCCAGATAACCGCTTTCTCCAATCCGACCGTCAAGCGGCTGCGATCGCTGCGCGACGCGCATCCAGGCGGTTCGCAAAACGGTTAGATAATTGTGATTGATCGAGAGAGCGGCGGCGCGTCCGAATGCTCAACGCAGACGCCGCGCCGCCCATCCCACGATCCTCTCGAAAATAGCCCGGCGTGACAAAGCGCGAAGCTTATTGCGGCCCTGAACCCAACCTTGTCGGATCCACGCTCAACGTGACGGGGTTTTGCCGGGAGAGAGCGGGCGGGTAAATGTGTTGCGCATCCGTTCGTTCGCCCACCGGGTGATCTTGTCAAAAATGCCGGGTGCGTAACGGCTGTATCTCGGCAACTCGCGATGATCGAGACCCGTCTTGGTTTCATAATAATTGTGGTCGGCGTTCGGGACGACCTCGATCGTCACGTCATTTGAGCGGCCGTAACGAAGGCCATCTTCGAACCATGCCCGTGCCTCGGGAACAGATATCACGATGTCGCTAGCCCCATATATCGCTTGCCAAGCGCCCCTGAAGTTCCGGAAGGGCGCCGTCATGTCATAAGAGTATGCCTTGCGGAGCCAGGCATGATCCGGCGAGTCCTTCGGCGGCAATCCGCCGATGAACTGGGTCATCCAATATTCGTTCTCGACCTGCTTTGCCGCGGCCTCCAGCTGCTCCCAATTCCGACCAGTGACGGCATAGTCATCCATCATGTCGCGGATGTCGAGCGCACGTTGGATCTCGGATCGAGGATATCGTTCGGCTTCCATCATCAGAACGAGCTGACGGCGCCCTTCCTCGCGAACGTTCCTAGGCGAAGATGAGCGCATCTGGATGAACCGGATGTTGGGCACGCGCATCGCCGCCAAAGGCATGATCCAGCCCGCTTGGCTGCTGCCTGTGAGGCCGATTCGATCAGCCTTGATTTCGGCTCTTGTCCTGAGAAACTCGACGCCAGCGGCGACATCGTCCGCCAGAATTTCAAAATTTGCAGTTTTCCAATCACCCTTCGATCGGCCGGTCCCGCGCTTGTCGAAGATGAGCGCGGCAATTCCGGATCGCGCATAGGCTTCTGCAATGAAGCGGATATTACCGAAAAAGCCGTTGCGATTTTGCGCGTTTGACCCGTGGGCGAAGACTACCGCGGAGTGCGGCCCCTTTCCGGAGGGCAATAGCAGCGAACCGGCCAGTTGCGTGCCATCCTTGCTGAAGAAACTGATTTCCTCTTCGGAATGCGTCTCGATTCTAGGCGCATAGATTGTGCGGCCGCTGATCGTTACTCGAACGCGCTGGGCTCCTCCGCCCTGACGCGGGTCTAGGCTAACGGAAATCCGCGGCTCCGGCTTTTCGTCGGTCTCCGGCAGCAGGCGAACCCGGAGTCGCTCGGGCCCGGCGCAGTACATGCATGGACCAGCGATGAATTCGGTGTTGGAGAGGTTGTACAGAAAGCCGGTGCGCCCGGACGGCAGTTCCAGGTAATACAAGACGGGGCTGTCGCTGCCCCGCGACAGGGTAAGCAGCCGCCCGCCACCCAGCGCATATGTCCCCTCATAGCGTGCCAACAGGTCCACTGGCGGCGAACCCGGCCGAAGCGCGAAATACGCCGGCTGGGGCACGCCTCCGGGCGGCTGCACCGTACCTTGTAAGCCAGTCGCCGTACGGTTGAGATCGAAGCGCAGACCATCCGCTTGGAAGCGGAGCCGCGATCCCTGTCGCTCAAGCTCCGTGATGGGGGGCGAGTCGGTGCGGTCGAATGGCTGTTCGATTTTACCGGTAAGAGACGTCCCTCCTTGGAGCTCGATCCTCGTGTAGACAAAGGTGTCGGGCGCACCGAAGCCACCACCATAGACGCCGGCGAATGACACCGGCTGAGCAACAGCAGCAGCGGGTAGAGCGACCGCCAGGAAAAGGCTCCAAGGTCGGAAGAGAGCGCGGATAAGCGCGCACAGCCGAGCCCCTGACGCCACCCATATTTTCCAACCGCTAGTTCCTCGCCTTTCATGCATCGCGCACCTCGACTGCCCCGTCTTCGACGCTTTGTGGGGCCTGGAACGGGCGCTGGCGCCGCACGACATCTGCAAGGGCTGCAGGCTGATATGGCTCAGCACTGGCCGGCGCCGTTTGAGCGAGCGTCTTCCCAATAAGGCTGGTCATTGACGCATTTTCCTTTGTTCGGCGTGTTATGCCGGCTACATTTGTAGCGTGCTACATTTGTAGCGGATGTGCAAGCCGCGATTCGGGTTCAGCGTGAGGAAAATCCGCAAATTGGGAAAAGGCGACCGCGTTCATTCCGGCTCGCATGTCCGCTAGAGTGATGTGATGCCCCGCCAGATAACCGCTTTCTCCAATGCGACCGTCAAGCGGCTGCGATCGCTGCGCGACAAGAAGGCGCGGCGAACCGAAGGCCTGTTCCTCGCCGAGGGTCTGAGGATCATCGCCGAGGCGCGCGACAGCGGCCGGTTGCCCGAGATCATCGCCTTTTCCGCCGAGGGTGCCAAGCACCCGCTCGCCGCCGAGATCATCGCCGC
>CBIHLI010000048.1:0-7887 GCA_966210575.1 uncultured Sphingomonas sp. | reverse complement strand
TGATCCCTGTCCTGAGCAAAGTCGAAGGGGTCGCTCCGGGCTCCTCAATCGGCATCATCGGCGGCGGCCAGCTCGGCAAGATGCTCGCCATCGCCGCCGCCCAGCTCGGCTATAGGTGTCACATCTTCGATCCCCACGAGCGACCCTGCGCGGCCGACGTCGCGGCGCGGTTCACGCGCGCGGCATTCGACGACCGCGCCGAGCTCGAAAGCTTCGCGGCTTCGGTCGACGTCGCCACCTACGAGTTCGAGAATTTGCCGGTCGAGCCGCTCGCGCTGCTCGGCGACAAGCTGCGGCCGGGCACCAGATCGCTGGCCGTCGCCCAGGACCGCGCCGAGGAAAAGCGCTTCATCGAATCGGCCGGGGCCCGTGTCGCTCCCTGGCGATCGGTCGCGTCGCTCGCCGACGTCGAGGCCGCGGTCGCCGAGCTCGGCGTGCCGCTGGTGCTCAAGACCCGCCGCTACGGATACGACGGCAAGGGCCAGGCGTGGATCCGCTCCGCCGATCAGGCGGCGGCCGCCTGGGCGGCGATCGGCGAGGAGCCCGCCGTCGCCGAAGCCGGCGTCGACTTCGCGGCCGAATTCTCGATCATCATCGCTCGTGCCGGCGGCGACGCGGTTTGCTGGGAGCCGATCGAAAATGTCCATTCGGACGGAATCCTGCGGCGCTCGTCGGTCCCGGCCAGCAATATCGTGCTCGACAATGCCGACGAAGCGGCGGCAATGGCGATCGATATCGCCGCCGCGCTCGACCATGTCGGCGTTCTGACGGTCGAGTTCTTCGCGACCGCAAACGGGCCGCTGGTCAACGAAATAGCGCCGCGCGTCCACAACAGCGGGCACTGGACGATCGAGGGCTCGGCCACCTCGCAGTTCGAGCAGCACATCCGCGCCATCTGCGGCCTTCCGCTCGGCCCGCGCGACCGGACAGGCGCCTCCGTGACGATGGAGAACCTTATCGGCGAAGAGGTCAACCGCTGGCCCGAGCTGGTCGCCGAAGAGGGCGCTCACGTCCATCTCTACGGCAAGGGCGAGCCCCGGCCGGGCCGCAAAATGGGCCACGTGACTCGGGTGAAAATTTAGCCGCTGGACGCGCTACAAATTTAGCGCTACAAATGTAGCGCAACCCCGATTGAAAGGCTCTTCCGATGCGCGCCCTGCTCACCATCCTGCCGTTCGCACTCGTCGTCGCGGTCCCGGCCGTCGCCGCCGAAACCGTGCCTGTCGCCGCCTTCGATTCGGTCCAGTTGCGCGGCGGCGGGACGCTCTCCGTCCGCCCCGGACCCGCCCAGCGGGTGACGATCGTCAGCGGCAGCAGCCAGTTCACCCGCATCCGGGTCGACAATCGCGGCCAGCTGAAGATCGACGCCTGCAACGATCGCTGCCCGAGGCACTACGACCTGCGCATCGAAATCGTCAGCCCGAGCGCGCCCGACGCCGCCATCTCCGGCGGCGGCGCGATCAGCTTCGCGCCCGGCTTTTCCCCTCAGGGCGAGCTTTCGGTCGCGGTCAGCGGCGGCGGCAGCATCGATGCGCGCGCGATCCGCGCCAGCAACGTCAATGCCGCTGTCAATGGCGGCGGCCGGGTGCTGACCGGCCGCTCCGAGCGTCTGGCGGCCGCGGTCAACGGTGGCGGCGAGGTCCGCTACGCCGGAAGCCCGCAGGTCAGCAGCGTCGTCAACGGCGGCGGCGCCGTCCGCCGCGGCGACTGACCGCTAGCGCGGCTGCACTTCCTCGACCGGCAGCCCCAGCTTGGCGAGCTGCGGCCGGACCTTGGCGGCGTCGCCGACCACGACCCAGACGAACGCGCTCGGATTCACCGCTTCGCGCAGCGAGGCATCGAGCGTCGCCTTGCTCTGCGCCCGGTACTTGTCGGCGAGCAGCTCGTGATAATTGTCGGGCCGTCCGTAGAGCGCGTTCGAGGCCATCGCCGATAGCACCGAGCTCGACGTCTCGAACTGTCCCGGCAGCGCCTTGATGCGATTGGAGATGGTCCGCCCAAGCTCCTCGTCGGTGACGCCCTTGGTGGTCAGGAAGTCGCGGATGTCGGCACGCAGCGCGGCGATCGAATCGGCGGTCCGGTCCGCCTGCACCGGGGCGCTGACGACATAGGGGACGACCTTGGCGTTGAGCTGCACCGTGCCGCGAACGCCGTACGACCAGCCCTTGGTCTCGCGCAGGTCCATGTTGATCCGCGACAGGAAGGTGCCGCCGAGGATGTCGTTGGCGCCGCTGATCGCCGCCATCTCGCCGCGCGGGTCGATCGGCGTGACCTGGCCGGCCATGATGTAGGACTGGGGCGATCCGGGGCGGTCGATGAGGACGATCTTCTCGGCTTCGGGCCGCGGCGGCAGCGCGCCGAAATTCTTGACGCCCTTCGGCGCCGCCGGCGGGGCCCAGGTCCCGAACGCCCGCTCGAGCTGCTGCTGGACGTCGGCGAGCGGCAGGTTGGAAACAACGAAGATCTCGAGATTGTCGGGCCGCAGCCAATGCTGGCGGAAGCTTTCGAGGTGCGCCCTGGTGAATGCCTTCACCGCCTCCGGGCTGCCAAGCTCGGTGGCGCCGTACGGGTGGGCCTCGCCGTAGAGCAATGGCGGAAGCGCGCGGGTGGCGATGCTTTGCGGGTCCTTCTGCGCCTGCGAGATCGCGGTCAGCACCTGGGTTCGGACGCGCTCGACCTCGGCCGGATCGAACGTCGGCCGCTGGACGATTCCGGCGAGCAGGTCGAGCGACGGCCCGAGGTTCGCGCTCAGCGCCGACAAGGTCACGCTGCTTCGGTCGGCGCTCCCGGATGCCGCGATTTGCGCACCCAGCCGCTCCTCCTCCTCGGCAAGCTGCTGTGAGGTTAATCCGTCGGCGCCTTCATCGAGCAGCGACAGGGTCAGGTTCTGAAGGCCGCGAGCACCGGGCTGGTCGGCCGAGAATCCGGCGTCGAACGCCAGGCCGATCTGGGTCAGCGGAACGGTCGTCCGCTGCGCGTAGCTGACGGCGATGCCGTTCGACAGCCGGACGTGCTGGACCTCGGGGAAGTCGAGCTCGGCCGGCTCGCCGACGCCCGGCAATTCGCGCTTTACCTTCGGAGTCGCGATGTCGGCGGTCTTGCCCTTCTTGGCCGCCGCCTTGGCTTCCTCATAGGGCGGCCGATCGCCGGGCTCGAGCCGGATCGCGAACACCGGCCGTGACAGCCATTGCTGCATGGCCGCCTGGACGTCGGCCGGGGTGATCGCCGCATATTTGTCCAGCGTCTTTTTATAGAATTCGGAATCGCCGGCGAACACTTGCCCTTCGGCGAGCGCGACCGCCTTGCCGCCGAATCCGCCGACCTGCTCGAGGCCGCGGATCCGGCCGCTGACCTCGCGGGTGGTCGCGCGCCGGACCTCGTCCTCGGTCGGGCCGTTGGCGATGAAGTCGGCGATGATTTCGTCGAGCCGCTTCTCGACGACCGCGGGATCGACGCCCGGCTTCACCGACGCGGTCACCTCGAACAATCCGACCCGCTGGAACGGCTGCAGCCCGGCGGTCACTCCGACCGCGAGCTTCTCGTCGCGGACCAGGATCCGGTCGAGCCGCGAGCTGGCCAGGCCGCCGAGGATCGATCCGCCGACGTCGAGCGCGGCGAGCTGAGCGGATAGCAGTCCCGGAACCGCCCAATGCCGCTGGATCTGAACTGCGGCGACCCGGTCCTTCATGACGATCGACTTGGGCGCCGGAAGGGTCGGCACATCGGCCGCTGCGGGCGTATTGGCCGGGCCCTGCCTGATCGCTCCGAAATATTTCTCGACCAGCGGCCGCGCCTCGGCCGGGGTGATGTCGCCGGCCAGGACCAGCACGGCATTGTTTGGGCCGTATTTGTCCATGAACCACTGCTTGACGTCGGCCAGGCTGGCGGCGTCGAGGTCGGCCATCGATCCGATCGTCGAATGCTGGTAGGGATGGCCGTCGGGGAACAAGTTGCCGAGCACCTCATATTCGACCAGCCCGCCCGGCTGGTTGTCGCCCTGACGCTTCTCGTTCTGGACGACGCCGCGCTGGTTATCGAGCTTGTCCTGGGTGACGGCGCCGAGCAAATAGCCCATCCGGTCGCTTTCCATGAACAGTGCCCGGTCGAGCGCCGCCTTGGGCACCGTCTGGAAATAATTGGTGCGGTCGAACCAGGTAGTGCCGTTGTAATCGGTGGCGCCGATCTGCTGCAGATATTCGAAGAAGTCGCCGGGCAGGTTGTCCGATCCGTTGAACATCAGGTGCTCGAACAAATGGGCGAAGCCGGTCTTGCCGGCGGGCTCGTCCTTCGACCCGACATTGTACCAGGCGCTGACCGCGACGACCGGCGCCTTATGGTCCTCATGGACGATGACCGTCAGCCCGTTGGCCAGCTGGAAACTGGAATGCGGGATCGCAACCTCGCTGACCAGCGCGCTGACCGGCGCCGGCTGCGGTGCTGCCGGTGCGGCGGCGACCGGTTCGGGCGCCAGCGGCTCTACCGCGGCTTGCGGCGTCGTAGCGCAGGCGACGAGCGCCGAACTTGCGAGCAGAAGGGCCAGTCGGTTGAGGCTGTTCATCGGTCCGTTTCTCCGGGAATTTGACGCCAGCTTAGCCGCGCGGGCGAGACTCGCAACTGCCGCGATCTCAAGGGGGAGCAATTTTCTGCGAGCGGAGGAAATGGTCGCGGATGTAGCGAGAAATGATCGCCGCGTCGGACTTTCACCCACGGCCGATAGTTGCATTGCAGGCGGCATTGGCCGCAAGCTGCGGCAATGACTGCAAGGCCGATCGCCACGGCGCAAATTCTTGTCGGCATCGCCGCCGCCATGGGCTTGCTCTATTTCCTGAGCGGCATTTTGATTCCGCTGGTCATCGCCTTCGTCCTCGTCGTGCTGGTCGACGCCGTCGTCGGCTTCATCGACCGGCGGTGGCCGAAGGCGCCGCGCTGGGTGGTGTCGCTGCTGGCGGGACTGACTGTGATCATCTCCGCCTCGGGGGGAATCTTCGTCCTCGCCCAAGGCGCCGTGCAGATGGTCGATCAGTGGCCGGCGCTGGTCGCCCGGCTCGAAAGTCTCGTCCAGGCGGTCGGCGCCGCGGTCGGCTATCCGCAGCCGCTGCACCTCAATTCGTTGGTCGGCCAAATTAGCCTTCCGCGAATTGCCGGCGCGGTGCTCGCAACGGCCCAGGGTGTCGCCGGAGCAGTGCTTTTGATCGTCGTCTATTTCGGCTTCATGGTTGCCGGCCGGCGCCGGATCGGCCGCAAGATCGACGCCGTTGCCGGCTCGCTGGGACGCCGCCGGGCGCTCAAGGGCATCATCGATCGAATCGCCTCCGATCTCAGGACATATTTGTGGGTCCAGACGATTACCGGGGCGATGCTTGCGGCAGCGTCGGCTGGGGTGATGCTCGCCGTCGGCCTCGACAATGTCCTGTTCTGGACCGTCGTCCTGTTCCTGCTCTCGTTCATCCCGACGATCGGCGTGACGGTCGGGTCGATCGCGCCCGCCTTGTTCGCGCTGTTGCAATTCTCGACGCCGTGGCCGGCGGTCGCGATCTTCGGCGGCATCCAGGTGGTCGCGGTGATCATCGGCAATCTCATCTATCCGCGGATGCAGGCCGACACCCAGAACATCGATCCGGTGACGACCTTGCTGGCGCTGTCCTTCTGGACGCTTCTGTGGGGCATCCCCGGCGCCTTCCTTGCGGTGCCGATGACGCTGATGCTGATGATGGTGTTCGCGCAATTCGATGGCACCAAATGGGTCGCCGCTTTGCTGTCCAACGACGGCCGGCCCGACTTCAGGATCGCGTCGGCGAAGGGACCGACCGAAACCGCTTAGCGGCCTAAGGAGTGCCGCCGAACGCCCCGCTCATCCCGAGCATCAGTGAGGCGGTCGTCTTGTAGCGTGCCCGCACGGTCCAGGTCGGAGCCTTCGGCTTGTCGGAGAAATGCGCCTCGGGACCGTAGCCGATCATCATCACCATTCCGGATGGCGAGGCGTTGATGACTTCGGCCGGGATCGTGCATTCGTTCGCCGTCGGCGCCAGCGCGCCGCCGGAGGCGACCAGCTGCTTGACCTGGCTTGGCGACAGATAGTCCATGTTGGGAAACGCCATCGCCTTCTTGGCGGATGTCCAGACCAGCACGTCGCCACTTGGGCTCGCGCCGAACATCGACAAGGCATAGCCGGTCGCTCGGGCGGCCGGGTTCCAGGTCAGCCGGATTGCCCCCGATGGCAGCGCGCCGGCCTCGCGAAGCCCGAGCGCCGGCATGAAGTCCTCCCCGGCGCCGAGCGTGAAGGCGATCGCCGGCGAATAATTGCCTTCGACCTTATGGCCGCCGATCAATGAAGCGGCCGCCGGCACGGGTCGTGAATCCTTTTGGTTGGGCCATTCGCCATAGCCGGCCGACTGGCCCGGCCGCGGCGGCTGGGCGGCGCTCATCGCCGCTGCCATCGCCGCGAACCCTGGCGGCATCTGGCCGGCGGCGACTTTGGCGAAATCCACCACCGTCGGCTGGCCGGCGCCGGCATGCTCGCCGCACCCCCAATAGATCAGCATCTTGCCCTGCGGCCGCTGGAAATTGGCCGGCATTCCCGCCGTCTCGGGCACCGGTTTCGGCGCCGCCGGAGCGATCAGCGGCAGGCTCGGCCCCATCTGCAGCCCCGGCGGGACGAGATGCTGGGCCTGCGCCGCGGTCGTCGGCTTCTGCTTCGAGGCGAGGTAGAGGTTGAGGCTGTGGCCGACCTGGCTGCCGCCCTCCATCATCTGCATGATCTGCTGCATGCTCGGCTGGCCGCCGCCCATCAGTCCGGCGCCCATCCCGCTCTGGGTCGCGACGTCCATCCAGTAATTGGCGACCGGCGGCGGCGGAGCTGCGCTCACCAACAGTGCCGCACATACGCTCGCGACAAATGCGCTCTTCCGGTTCATCGATTGCCCCCCTGTCAGCAGCCACTATAGCGCGCTTCGAAATGACCGATATCTCTCGAATCCGCAATTTTTCAATCATCGCCCACATCGACCACGGCAAGTCGACGCTCGCCGACCGGCTGATCCAGGCGACGGGCGGCCTGACCGAGCGCGAGATGAGTCCGCAGCTGCTCGACAATATGGACATCGAGCGCGAGCGCGGGATCACGATCAAGGCGCAGACCGTGCGGCTCAACTGGAAGGGCCACGAGCTCAACCTGATGGACACGCCCGGCCACGTCGACTTCGCCTATGAAGTGTCGCGCAGCCTTGCCGCGTGCGAAGGCGCGCTGCTCGTCGTCGACGCGGCGCAGGGGGTCGAGGCACAGACGCTCGCCAACGTCTATCAGTCGATCGAGCATGATCACGAGATCGTGCCGGTGATCAACAAGATCGACCTGCCCGCGGCCGACGTCGACAAGGTGAAGGCCGAGATCGAGGACATCATCGGGCTGCCCGCCGACGACGCGGTGCTCGCGTCCGCCAAGGCGGGGATCGGCATCGAGGAAGCGCTGGAAGCGATCGTCACCAAAATTCCGCCGCCGAAGGGCGACGCCGCCGCGCCGCTCGTCGCGATGCTCGTCGACAGCTGGTACGACCCCTATCTGGGTGTTGTGATTTTGATCCGCGTGATCGACGGCGTGCTGAAAAAAGGGCAGCAGATCAAGTTCATGCAAGCGGGCACCACCCATCTGATCGACCGCGTCGGCTGTTTCACGCCCAAGCGCGAGGAGCTGACCGAGATCGGCGCCGGCGAGATCGGCTTCATCACCGCGCAGATCAAGGACGTCGCGCAGGCGCGCGTCGGCGACACGGTGACCGACGCCAAGAAACCCGCCGCGGCGCCGCTGCCGGGGTTCAAGGAAGTCCAGCCGGTCGTGTTCTGCGGCCTGTTCCCGACCGACGCGAACGACTGCGAGACATTGCGCGAGAG
>CBIHLI010000047.1:0-8022 GCA_966210575.1 uncultured Sphingomonas sp. | reverse complement strand
GCTCAGCCTTGCCGGTTGCCCAAGCGTCGGTGAAGCGGGTGAACTGGGCTTCGACGATCTCGGTGCTGATCGGCGCGCATTGCGTCGCCGTTTGCGCGAAGGCGACCTGCGGGACGCTGCTGCACGCCGCAATGGCGACCAGGGCGCGAGCGAAAAGGCGTGTGTTTCCCCGAATCATTTTTCATCCCCCGATTGATTTCGCCGGCGTAACGCAATCGGCGGCGGGGCGATAGCGGCTCAATTAGGCGCGGTCGTAGGGGTCGTGGGGGCCGTGGCGGATCCAGCGCGTCGCGATCCATTTCTCGCCGGCGGTCACCGGCTCGCCGGCGTGGCGCATCCGAAGGTCGGGCGTGCCGTCGGCGAGCGAATCTCGGAAGACCAGCAAGTCGCCGACTCCGGGGCGGATCGACAGGCCGAGCTCCGGAAAGACGGTGGCGCCGCCCTCGAAGCCATCGTTCAAATAAGCGATCGCGGTCCATTCGCGCTGGTTCTTCAGGCCGGCGAGCGCGTCGAGGTGCGGCCTATATTCCTGCCCCGGCGTGTAGCGCATCACATAGAGCGCCTCGGCGTGGTGAACGTCGGTGTGAGTCGCGGCGGCGATGCGCCAGTTGATCGCCTGGAAGACCAGGTCCTCCTCATGGGGGACGAATGCGGCACCATGCGATGTTCGGATCGGGTCGGGCTTGCCGCGGCCGGTCGCCGGATCGTCGACCAGCGAGGGCTTGAGCAGCGGCTCGCCGCGCCCGATCAGATAGGCGCATTCTTCGGGCGACAGCAGCTTGCGGACGATCTCGACATGGGGGTCGGCCGAGACCAGCTCGCGCTCGGCTTTGGCGGAAACGGCCTCGCTCACAAGGCGCGGCAGCATCGCCAGCTCGCCGGCGGCAATCGGATCGGTTTCGGCAGCCCGGCGAAGCATCGCCAGCGCCTCTTCGCGCTGGGCCGGGCAGCCGGTACCGCTGGCGGTCAGATGAGCGAGCACGCGCACCGCTGCGCCGTTGCCCTTTGCCGCGGCCAGTTCGAGGTGGCGGAGGGCGGCGACGAGATCGCGCGGCCGGTCGCTGCCGTAGAGCAGCCAGTGGGCGAGGATGAAATTGCCGTCCGGATCGCCGGCGGCGGCGGCATTTTCGATCAGCGCCACCGCGTCTTTCGGGCGGCCGGCTCGGGCGAGCGCACTTGCCTGGTCGAACAGCTTCACCGGCATTGGATAGACGCTCCGGAGCCGCTGCAAAAGCGGCGAGTAGATTCCCGGATGAAGGCTGCTAAACCCGCCGCATTCTATGGCTGACGGCAATCATCTCTATCTCGTCGACGGATCGAGCTACATCTTCCGCGCCTATCACCGGCTGCCGCCGCTGACCAACCGGCACGGCCAGCCGGCCGGCGCGGTCTATGGCTATACGACGATGCTGTGGAAGCTCGCCGACGGCTTGAACAAGGCCGACGGGCCGACCCACATGGCGGTGATCCTCGACGCGTCCGAACAGACGTTCCGAAACGCGATGTACGACCAGTATAAAGCGCACCGGCCGCCGCCGCCCGAGGACCTGGTTCCGCAATTCCCGATGATCCGGGTCGCCACCCGCGCCTTCTCGATCCCGTGCATCGAGACCGAAGGGCTGGAAGCCGACGACATCATCGCCTGCTACGTCACCGCGGCGAAGGATGCGGGCTGGAAGGTGACGATCGTCAGCTCCGACAAGGATTTGATGCAGCTGGTCGAGGACGGCAGCGTCGACATGCTCGACACGATGAACGACCGCCGCATCGACAGCGCCTATGTGCGCGAGAAGTTCGGGGTCGGACCCGACCGGCTCGGCGACGTGCTGGCGCTGATGGGCGACAAGGTCGACAATATCCCCGGAGTGCCGGGGATCGGGCCGAAGACCGCGTCGCAGCTGATCGCCGATTTCGGGTCGCTGGAGGCGGTGCTCGACAATGCCGAGACGATCGCCAAGCCCAAGCTCAAGCAATCGCTGATCGACCATGCCGACAATGCCCGGCTGTCGCGCAAGCTGGTCGAGCTGGTGTGCGACGCGCCGCTGCCCGAGCCGCTCGAGGAGCTGCAGCTCAAGGGCATTCCGGCCGAGCCGCTGAAGGAATTCCTCGAGGAGCAGGGGTTCAAGTCGCTGCTCAACCGATTGACCGGCGGCGGCCCGGCCTCGGGCCGCAGCAGCAGCGGCGGCGGCCTCGACATGGCGGCGGCGGCGATCGAGCCGGCCAAGGCCGAGCCCGAAGCGATCACCGTCGACCGCTCGCTGTACGAGACCGTCACCACCGAAGAATCGCTCGAGCGGTGGATCGCCGAAGCACGAGCCGTGGGCCAGGTCGCGATCGACACCGAGACTGACTGCATCGATTGCATCATCGCCAAGCTCGCCGGGATCAGCCTGGCGACGGCGCCCAACCGCGCCTGCTATATTCCCGTCGGCCATAGCGGCGCCGACCTTTATTCGGACGCGCCCAACCAGCTGCCGATGGCCCTGGTTCTCGAGAAGCTGAAGCCGCTGCTCGAAGACCCCGCGGTCCTCAAGATCGGCCACAACCTGAAATATGACTGGGTGATGTTCGACAAGGCCGGGATCGACGTCGCGCCCTACGACGACACGATGATCCTGAGCTTCGACCTCGACGCCGGCCGGACGATCGGCGGCCACGGCCTCAATGAGCTGGCCAAGCAATATTTCGACCATGAGTGCATCACCTTCAAGCAGGTGGCCGGCAGCGGCCGAAGCCAGCTCACCTTCGACAAGGTGCCGCTGAAGGAAGCGACCGAATATGCCGCCGAGGACGCCGACATCACCCTTCGGCTGTGGCAGCGGCTGAAGCCCCGGCTCGCGCAGGACAATGTCGTCCGGGTCTACGAGCGGGTCGACCGGCCGCTGGTGCCGGTGATCGGCCGGATGGAGCGCCGCGGGGTCAAGGTCGACCGCGACTATCTCGCCAAGCTCAGCCGCGAATTCTCGGAGGAGATCGGCAGGCTCGAGGAGCGGATCTACGAGGCGGCCTGCGGGCCGTTCACGATCGGCTCGACGCAGCAGCTCGGCCAGGTGCTTTACGAACGGCTCGGGCTGAAGGGCGGCCGCAAGGGCAAGAGCGGGCAATATTCGACCGACGTCAACGAGCTCGAGCGGCTCGCCGGCGAGGGCGTCGAATGCGCCCGGCTGGTGCTCGACTGGCGCCAGCTGAGCAAGTTGAAGTCGACCTACACCGACGCGCTGCAGGCGCAGATCAACCCCGAAACCGGCCGGGTGCACACCAGCTTCAGCCTCGCCGGAGCGCAGACCGGGCGGCTGGCGTCGAACGACCCGAACCTACAGAACATCCCGATCCGGACCGAGATCGGCCGCAAGATCCGCGACGCCTTCGTCGCCGAGCCCGGCTTCGTGCTGATGAGCGCCGACTATAGCCAGATCGAGCTTCGGCTGGCGGCGCACATGGCCGATGTCCCGCAGCTGAAGGCGGCGTTTCGCGACAATGCCGACATCCACAGCCTGACCGCCGAGGAATTGTTCGGCTCCGCCGACCGCGACAACCGCAACAAGGCAAAGACCGTCAACTTCGCGATCCTCTACGGAATCTCGTCCTGGGGCCTCGCCGGACGGCTCGGAATCCCGAGGGAAGAAGGCAAGGCGATCATCGAGCGCTATTTCGAGCGCTTTCCCGGGATCAGTACCTATATCTCGGAGACGCTCGCCTTCGCCCGCGAGCACGGCTTCACCCGCACCCTGTTCGGCCGCAAGACCCATTTTCCAAACATCCGTTCGCCCAACCAGAGCTTCCGCGGCGGCGCCGAGCGGGCGGCGGTCAACGCCCCCATCCAGGGCACCAGCGCCGACCTAATCAAGCGGGCGATGGCGCGGATGGACGGAGCGCTCGAGGAGGCGGGCCTGGGCGGCGTGAGGATGCTGCTCCAGGTGCACGACGAACTGGTGTTCGAAGTGCCAGAGGGGCGCGAGTCCGATGCCGCGCAAGTCATCCGAAAGGTGATGTCGACGGCCGCCGAGCCCGGCGTGACGCTTGACGTGCCGCTGGATGTCGAGGTTGGATCGGGCGAGCATTGGGGCGCCGCGCATTGAGCAAGCCCGAACCGCAGTCGGCTGCGGCGACCGCCGACCTTGCGGTCCTGGCCCGCGGCGGACGAATCAATTTCTTCGGCTTTTGCCTGCGGCTGGCGGCGCGGCTGCCGTTCCTGTTCATCGCCGGCCGGCTGTACGGCGCCGCGGCGTTGGGACGCTTCGCCTATGCGATCCTGATCGTCGAGTTCGCCGCCCAGCTGGCGACGCTCGGGCTCAAGCGCGGCCTAGCACACCAGCTCGCGCATAGCGAGAAGCCGCACGTCTGCATCGCCTGGGACGCGCTCCTCGTCGCCGCTTTGGGGTCGATCGTCGCCATGGCGCTGCTGATCATCTTCCCCCAGGCGATGTTCCCGAACAGCGAGATCCAGGGGCTCGATCACCTGCTGCCGATCACGATCATCGCCCTCGCCTGGTCCGACATCACCCTGGCGGCGCTGGCCTACCGCAACGACATTACCTCGACCGTGCGGGCACGCGCCGTCGTCGAGCCGGTGATCATCAGCGCCGCAGCGCTGGCGCTGGCGTTCGTCCCGAACCTGGTTGCCCGCGGCGACGGCCTGATCATCGCTTATGTGCTGTCGATGGTCGGGGCCCTGGTGGCATCGGTCATTCCGTTCCTCAAAAGCTA
This sequence comes from uncultured Sphingomonas sp., assembly GCA_966210575.1. Classification (GTDB taxonomy): domain Bacteria; phylum Pseudomonadota; class Alphaproteobacteria; order Sphingomonadales; family Sphingomonadaceae; genus Sphingomicrobium. Next base: position 3,315 of record CBIHLI010000047.1, on the reverse strand, counting down.
TGGCGTGCCGCGCGACTGGCGGCCCGAGCCGGGGCCGCTGTGGCGGATGGCGCGCCGCAACGTACCGGTCGCCGCCGCCGATGCCGTCGAATGGGGATCGCGCCGGGTCGACATCGCTGTCCTCGGCCTGTTCTTCTCACCGACCGTGGTCGGCATCTATTATGTCGCCCAGAACGTCGCGTCGCTTCCGGCCAAACTGAAGACCAGCTTCGACCCGATCCTTGGGCCGGTCATCGCCCGCAACCTCAAGGCCGGCGACAAGACCGCCGTCGCGCGACAAGTGCGGCAGGTCGGATTCTGGGTGATTGCCGCCCAGCTCGGCGTCGCGCTTGCCCTGGCGATCCCCGGCGAGGCGGTGTTGGGGCTGGTTGGCCCGGCGTTCGTCGCCGGAACCGCGGCCCTCGCCTTTCTTCTTGCCGCTGAGGTGGTGGCGGCGATGGCGGCGGTCAGCGAAGCGGCGCTGATCTACGTCGCTCGCCACCGCAACATGCTGCTGAGCTTCGTCATGCTGGTGCTGGAAGCAGCGCTTGCGGTCGGGCTGATCGTCATAATGCGCGAGCTCGACCTTCCGGTGATGTGGCAGGCGACCGGCCCGGCGATCGCGCTGCTGCTCGCGCTCGGTTTCGCCGCGGTCGCCAAGTCCATGTTGCTGTGCGGAATTCTTGGCGAGCGTGTGAACGGCTGGCGATGGCCTCTGGTGTGGGCGGCGGCAGCAGGAACGGTTGCCGGCTACCTGTGCACCCTGCTTCCGGAGTGGGCCGAGCTCTTGCTTGGAATCCCCGCAATCCTGCTCGCATTCGGTGCGGTTCTGTGGACCAAGGGCTTTGGGCCGCAGGACCGCGAGCTGTTCCGGATGAAGAAGGAAGAGATCGAGGATCTCGAGACTCCGGTGCCCGGCACGACCGGAGACGTCATTCGCTAATGCCGGAAGTGCCGCATTCCGGTGAACAGCATCGCCAGGCCAGCCTCATCGGCGGCGGCGATCACTTCCTCGTCACGGATTGAGCCGCCCGGCTGGATGACTGCGGTGGCGCCGGCTTCGGCCGCCGAAAGCAAGCCGTCGGCGAACGGGAAGAAGGCGTCGGACGCGACCGCCGAGCCAAGCGTCTTCGGCTCGTTCCAGCCATTCGCCTCGGCGGCCTCGCGCGCGCGAATCGCGGCGATCCGGGCGCTGTCGCGGCGGTTCATCTGGCCGGCACCGATTCCTGCCGTGACCCCGTCCCTGGCATAAACGATGGCGTTGGACTTGACGTGCTTGGCGACGGTCCAGGCGAACAGGCAGTCGGCCAGTTCCTGCTCGGTCGGATTGCGCTTCGTCACGCATTGCAGCTGATCGCGCGCGATCCGGCCGTTATCCGCGTCCTGGACCAGCATCCCGCCGGGGATGACCGTCATGCGCTGGCCGGCCCGCGCCGGGTCGAGCAATTCGCCGGTCAAAAGTAGGCGAAGGTTCTTCTTTTTGGCGAAGATCGCCCGGGCAGCCTCGTCGGCATCCGGGGCGACGACGACTTCGGTGAAGATCTGCGTGATCGCTTCAGCGGTGGCCGCGTCGAGTGGGCGATTGACGGCGACGATCCCGCCGAACGCCGAAATGCTGTCGCAGGCCAGTGCTTCGGCCCAGGCATCGACCAGCGCCGGGCGGGAGGCGACTCCGCATGGATTGGCGTGCTTGACGATGACCACGGTCGGATCGCCGTCGCGGAACTCCGAGACCAGCTCGAGCGCGGCATTGGCATCATTGAGGTTGTTGTAGCTCAATTCCTTGCCCTGGACCTGTTCGGCCTGGGCGATGCCGGGGGCGTGGGGGCCGGCGGGCACATAGAGCGCCGCCGCCTGATGCGGGTTCTCGCCGTAACGCAGCGGCATCTTCAAGTTCCACGAGAGGCTCCAGGATTCGGGCCAGCGCTGATGCTGATCGGCGAACGCGACCCATTGCGAGATCATCGAATCGTACGCCGCGGTCAGCGCATAGGCCTTGGCGGCCATGCGCTTGCGAAACTCCAGCGACGTCGCGCCGTCGTTGCGCTCGAGCTCCGCCAGCAGTTCGTCATAGTCGGCAGGGTCGGTGATGATCGTCACGAACGCGTGGTTCTTGGCTGCTGACCGCACCATCGAAGGCCCGCCGATGTCGATATTCTCGATGATCTCGTCGCGCTCCGCACCGCGCATCACCGTCGCTTCGAACGGGTAGAGGTTGACGACGACAAGGTCGATCGGGGCGATCGAATGCTCGTCCATCGCCGCCTTGTGATCGATGTTGTCGCGAATCCCGAGCAGGCCGCCGTGGACCTTCGGGTGAAGCGTCTTCACCCGCCCGTCCATCATCTCCGGGAAGCCGGTAAGTTCACTAATGTCGCGCGGTTCGGCGCCAAATTCGCGAAGCTTGGCGGCGGTGCCGCCGGTCGAAACCAGCTCGACTCCACGCTGGCCGAGCGCCTCGGCCAGCCGGTCGAGCCCGGCCTTGTCGGAAACGGAAATCAGCGCCCGGCGAACCGGCACGAGGTCTGCCACTAGTTTCTCCTTCGTCAGCTCGAGCGACGCAATTGCCACTGCACGTCGGCGCCTTCGGCTGAGGTCTCGCCGTTGATCACCAACTGCATCGAGCGCTGCGGGTTGCCGCGGCCGTCGACGACCAGGCTCTCCTCGACCCCGATCGCGTTGCCGCGCGAGCGGAAGTTCCACGGCGGAGCGCCGGGCGAGCGCAGGATCGCGCCCATCCCGTCGGCGGTCAGGGTCGGCTCGATTCCGGCGGCAAGATGGAAGCGGACCGCGAAGCCGGTGCCGCCCTTCGACCGGCGGCGGCCCTTGGCGACCAGCTCGTCGCGGCCGCGCAGCTCCTTGCCGTCGTTGCCGAGTGCAAGGGTCCGGCTGTGCAGCAAGCCGAAAGCGCGCCGATAGCCGTCGTGGCTGGCGGTGAGGCGGCTCGAATCATTGTCCTCGGAGCGGTCGACGAGGACGTCGCTGACGCCCTTGCCGAGCGATCCGTCGGCGAGGATCGCGGTCGAGTTGGTGTCGGCGACGGTGACGCTGCTGTGCGCGGCGGTCGTCCGCAGCGCATCGATCAGCTCGAGCGGCGCTTCGCTGGGCAGCGGTGCCGGGCCGCCGCAATTGACGATCAGCCGCTGGGCGCCGTCGGACATCTCGAAGGCCAGGGTCGACGCGCAGCCCGAAGGCGCCGCCCTGGTCGGCGGCGGCGGGGCGGCGTCGACGACGACGACCGTGCCGAGCGCCGACAAGCGGTGGAAACCCCAGCCGCGCGGCTGGCGCAGCGGCCGCGCGCGAGGCCCGCAACCCGCGACGATCGCGGTCAGCCGC
>CBIHLI010000046.1:0-8081 GCA_966210575.1 uncultured Sphingomonas sp. | reverse complement strand
CCGGCGCCGGCCGCCACCAGCACCAGGTTGAAGCGCAAGGCCAGCCGCTCCGACAACGCCAAGAGCTTGAGGGTCAGCAGCATCGCCGCACCGACTACGGCGGCGATGTGCAGGCCGCTGACGCTGAGCAAATGCGTGAGGCCGCTTCGGCGCATCGCCTCCGCATCCTCCTTGCCGACCGCGTTCTGGTCGCCGGTGGCGAGCGCCGTGGCGATTCCGCCGGACGCGCCGGGAAGGCGATCGCGGATATGGCGGCCGAGCCGGTCGCGAGCGCCGTCGAGGCCGCTCAGGGTGCCGGGCGCCAGCACCTCGACCGGCCCGAGCGCCCGGCCGACCCCGCCGATGCCGCGAAACCACGCGTCGCGAGCGAAGTCGTAGGTGCCTGGAAGCGCCATCGGCGGCGGCCCGGTCAGCCGTGCCCGGAGCCGGATTCGGGCGTCGTTGGCGAGGTGGGGCGGCGCGTCCCTGGCGTCCAGCGACACCCGGATTCGCGGCGGAAGCGCCGGATCGGTCGGCGCCAAGGTCAGCCGGACATCACCCTTGGCGACCAGCGGCTCGACCCGTTCAATCCGGGCTTCGAAGGCTGCGATTTGAGGCCGGACGATGCGCGGCGCCGCGACCCAGGCCGAGCGCGCCCAAACCAGGGCGCAGCCGAGCATCATTGCTAGCGCGAACCAGCCGGCCGCCCGCTCGGAACGTCCGCCGCGGAGCGCGAAGCCGGCGATCGCACCGCCGCCGCCAAGCGCCACCAGAGCCAGCCACTGCATTGGCGTATCGAGCGCGAACCAGGCGGCGATCCCTGTCCCGAAGCCGACCACGAACCAGGGCGGAAGCTGCGCGCGCTCGGCCTCGAGAAAGGCTTCGATCCTCTCCCGAGCCGCGCTGAATTGCGCCCTCCAATAGCCCCGAGCCCGCTGTGGAAGAGGCGCACCCGCTATGTTAGGGGCGCTCGTCCATTGCATTGCACAACCGAAACAAGAGGAAAGCGCGCTTGAGCGCAAGCGATTCAAACATTGTCACGCGCTTCGCGCCCTCGCCGACCGGATTCCTGCATATCGGCGGCGCCCGCACCGCCTTGTTCAACTGGCTGTTCGCGCGCCACCACGGCGGCAAGTTCCTGCTGCGCATCGAGGATACCGACAAAGCCCGCTCGACCGATGCAGCAATTGCCGCGATCCTCGACGGGATGCGCTGGCTCGGGCTCGATTGGGACGGCCACGAATATTATCAGTCGCAATTCTGGGCTCGGCACGCCGAAGTCGCCCACCAGTTGCTCGAACGCGGCCACGCCTATCGCTGCTGGCTGACCCAGGAGGAGCTGAGCGAGCAGCGCGAGCGCGCCCAGAAAGAGCGGCGGCCGTTCCGGATCGACAGTCGCTGGCGCGATTGTGCCGAGGAAGGCGAAGGACCGTCGGTGATCCGCCTGAAGGCGCCGCGAGAGGGCGAGACCGCGATCGACGACAAGGTCCAGGGGCGAGTGACCGTCCAGAACAGCGAGATCGACGATTTCGTGCTTCTGCGCTCCGACGGAAGCCCGACCTACATGCTTGCGGTGGTGGTCGACGACCATGATATGGGCGTCAGCCACGTGATCCGCGGCGACGACCACCTCAACAACGCGTTCCGACAGCTGGCGATCATCAGGGCGATGGGCTGGCCGGAGCCGGTCTATGCCCACGTGCCGCTGATCCACGGTCCCGACGGCGCCAAGCTCAGCAAGCGGCACGGGGCGCTCGGGGTCGATTCCTACCGCGACGAGCTCGGGATGCTTCCCGAGGCGGTGTTCAATTATCTGCTTCGGCTCGGCTGGGGCCATGGCGACGACGAGATCATCAGCCGCGAGCAGGCAATCGAATGGTTCAGCCTCGACCATGTCGGAAAATCACCGTCTCGGTTCGACTTCAAGAAACTGGAGAACCTCAACGGTCATTATATACGTGAGGCCGACGACGATCGCCTCGCACAGCTGGTGGCGCCGCGGGTTGGAACCGTGCTGACATCGGAACAGAGAGCATTGCTCGTCCGGGCGATGCCGGAACTGAAGGCGCGCGCGCACACTCTGAATGAATTGGCCGACGGAGCGCGTTTCCTGTTCGACAAGCGGCCGCTGGCGATCGACCCGTCCGCCAAGGCTCTGCTGACCCCCGAAAGCCGCGCCTTGCTCAAAGCGGCGCACGATGCGTTGTCGCTGCTTGTCGAGTGGGACCATGATACGCTCGAGCAGGCCATCCGCGACGTCGCCGAGCGCGAGGGCGTCAAGCTCGGCAAGCTCGCGCAGCCGCTTCGCGCCGCATTGACCGGACGGACGACCAGCCCGGGGATTTTTGACGTGCTCGCCCTGCTCGGGCAGGGCGAAAGCCTGCTTCGAATAGAAGACCAGATTGTGGAGCCACAAGAATGACCGACGAGATCGCCTCGCTGAAAACGCCGAAGGGGGAATTCGATTTCCCGGTGCTCAAAGGCTCGGTCGGTCCGGAAGTCATCGACATCCGCAATCTCTACGGCGAAACCGGGATGTTCACCTACGACCCCGGCTTTACCTCGACCGCCAGCTGCCAGAGCGCGATCACCTATATCGACGGCGAAAAGGGCATCCTCCTCCACCGCGGCTATCCGATCGATCAGCTTGCCGAGCATTCGACCTTCATGGAAGTCGCCTATCTGCTGATCCACGGCGAGCTTCCCAAAGCGCAGGAGCTCGACAATTTCACCTACACGATCTCCCGCCACACGATGCTGCACGAGCAGCTGATGACCTTCTATCGCGGCTTCCGCCGCGACGCGCACCCGATGGCGATCATGTGCGGCGTGGTCGGGGCGCTCTCGGCCTTCTATCACGACAGCACAGACATCACCGATCCCGAGCAACGGATGATCGCGTCGCACCGGCTGATCGCGAAGATGCCGACAATCGCGGCGATGGCGTTCAAATATTCGATCGGCCAGCCATTCCTCTATCCCGACAACAGCCTGAGCTACACCGGCAACTTCCTGCGGATGGCGTTCGGAGTCCCGGCCGAGCCTTATGAGGTCAATCCGGTCATCGAGCGGGCGATGCGGAGGATCTTCATCCTCCACGCCGACCACGAGCAGAATGCGTCGACGTCGACAGTCCGCCTCGCCGGGTCGTCGGGCGCCAACCCGTTTGCATGCATCGCCGCCGGCATCGCCTGCCTGTGGGGTCCGGCGCACGGCGGCGCCAACGAAGCCGCGCTCAACATGCTCCGCGAGATCGGCACTCCGAAGCGAATTCCGGAATATATCGCCCGCGCCAAGGACAAGAACGACCCGTTCCGGCTGATGGGCTTCGGCCACCGGGTCTACAAGAATTACGACCCACGGGCGAAGGTCATGCAGCAGACTGCCGCCGAAGTGCTAGACGATCTCGGGATCAGCGATCCGGTGCTCGATACGGCGCGCGAGCTCGAGCAAATCGCGCTCAAGGATGACTATTTCGTCGAGAAGAAGCTCTACCCCAACGTCGATTTCTATTCGGGCGTGATCCTGAACGCGATGGGCTTTCCGACCGACATGTTCACGTCGCTGTTTGCGTTGGCGCGAACCGTGGGGTGGGTCGCCCAGTGGAACGAGATGATCGCCGATCCCGAGCAGAAGATCGGCCGGCCGCGCCAGCTCTACGTCGGCGCCACCCAGCGAAACTACGTTCCCGTCGACAAGCGCTAGGCCGCGGGCAGCTCCAGGGTGAACCGCGCGCCGTTGCCGGGCGCGCTCGATAGCCGGACGTCGCCGCCCATCGTCCGTGCGAGCCGCCTTGAAATGGCGAGGCCGAGCCCGGTTCCCTCGCTTCCTCCGCTGCCCTGCTGAAAGGGCTCGAAGATCCGTTCGTGGTCGGCGCGATCGATACCGGGGCCCTCGTCAGCGACGTGGATCATTGCCGAGCCCCCGGCGCGTTCGAAGGAGATCGTCACCGCAGTCTGTTCGCGGGTGTAGCGGACCGCATTGCCGATCAGGTTGACCAGGATCTGGATGACGCTGCGCGATTCTCCCAAGGCCATGAAACCTTCGGCCGGCTGGATCGCGATCGCGATCCCGCGTTCGCTGGCCGCCGATTCGATCAGCGCCGCAGCTTCGGCCGTGAGTTCGGCGAGGTCGACCTGCCTCGCGCCCGACGCCTGGCCCTGTTCTCCGAGCGAGCGGACGACCGACAGCAGGTGCTTCGCCGCCGTCGCGATATCGGAAGCATAAGCCGCATATTCGTCGCGGACCGGGCCGCCGTTGCGATCGATCATCTGTTCGGCGGAGCGAACGATGCTGTCGAGCGGAGAGCGCAGCGCGGTATGGAGCGCGCTGTCGACCGGCACGCCCTCGTCGGGCGCGGCGGCCGAGCCGTCGAAGCCGGCGAACGTGCCGTCGGGCCGAAGCGCCGCTTCACCGCTGAGAATCAGCTGTCCCGCGCCATCGCGGGTCCTGACCCGCTGGCCGGCAAATCCGGTCCTCGACGCAAGCGCTGCAAGGAGCGGCATTTCCCCTTGGTCCTCCTCGATCCGGAACAGCCTGGTCAGCGGCTGGCCGATCGCGTCGGCCGGATCGAGCGACAGTTGCTCGGCGAGCGCCGGTGCGATCGTCACGATCCGCAATTGCTCGTCGACAGACCAGGTCAGCGGCGTTGCCGACAGCCGTTCATGCTCGACCGCGGCGATCGTCGCCAGGCGCGGCGGTGACGCCGGACGAGCGGTCCATTGCTCGATGGCGATCGCGACCTCGCCGTCCTCGGGAACCGCACGCACCCACATATCGATGTCTTGCTCGCGGCCGGCGGCGATGATTCGCCGGGACACCGGAATCCGAAGCCGCTGGGCGACCCGGACAACCGCTGCGAGCTGGGGCAGCGCAAGCGACGCGCCGACGCTGGACCCGGCCTCGACCTGAAGCCGCTCGAGCTCGGCATCGGCGGCGATCAGGCGACCGTCGCGATCGACCCGGCCGAGCACCGGCCGCGGATCAGACGGCGCGCTCGCCATGCCCTGTGCCCATTGCGCCGATCGCATTGCGATAGGCGGGATCGAGCCGAAGCCATTTGCGCGACGATTCCGCGTCCTCATCGGTCATGGCATCGAACGTCTGAATCTCCCTCTCCGGATCGGTTCCGACGACTTCGGCCGCGCCCGCGACGATCTCGCCGGCGAGATCGCGCGACAAGCCGGCCATCCGCAACAAGATTGCCAGCGCGCCACGGCCCCCGGTGAAATGCTCCCAGGCGCTGTCGAATCCGATTCCGGCGCGGCGAGCCAGCGCTTCGACGAGAAGCGCAATGTCGGCTTCAGCCAAAGTGGCGCGCATCAGCGCGTCGTCAAGCCGACCGGCGCGTTCGAGCGCGTGGACGAAAGCGAACAGCCTGGCTTCGAGTCGATTGCCCTCGTCGTGGCGAGCGAGCAGCGCTTGCGCCGCGGCCGACAGGCGTTCGTCGCATTCAGCGGCCGACATGCGTTTGACGAGATCGGTGCGGAGCGCGGCCGCGACCGCGCCGACCAGAGCCACCGCACTTTCCGCGGAAAGGTCGTCGAAGATCAGCCGCGGGCCGTCAAAGCGATCGCGGCGACGCCCTCGGGCGAGGATCAATGCCATCGCCGCAGCGGAAACCTGGGGATCATCGTCGCTGACCAGCGACTGCAGGAAGCGCATCCTGCCCGCCGGCCGGCCGGATCGGATTCCGGCCGAAATTCGCTCTTCCTCCGCGCGCCGCAAAAGCAGCCGAATGAGATCGGGAATGTCGAGCAGCCCGGCGCACCACAGCCGGTCGACAAGTCTCTCGCCGTCGTCGTTCGCCGGCTCGGCGTCGGCAAGCAGCGCCGTGAACTCGTCGGCGACGATGGCGACGAGATCCGCCAGCATCGCCGTCATCAGCGCCCGTTCCTGCTCCGTCAGGCGGGCCCTGGGATCGAGGAAGAAGTCGGCGCGTGCGACAGACAAACGCCCACCGCCCGCGGCACGCGCGGGTTCTGTCCCACCGTCCGCGACGGGGGCTGCAATCGGCCATTCCACAGGCACCATCACCCTCCGTCTAGCCGAATTGGAGTTAACGCCCAGTCAACTCCGTTCCAAGCCTGTGATTGACATGCTGGACGATGAAAAAGCTCGCTCCGGCGTAGAGCGCGAGCGCGACGAGGTAAAAGGTCCAGGCGCCGGCCAATGCGAAGGGAACGGCGGCGATGATCGCGTTGCGCCTCGACAGCAGCCAAATGCCGCCGGGGATTTCGAGCTTGCCGCGCTCCGTCCGGTACGCCTCAGCGAAAGCAGCCGCCGTGACCGCAGCGAACAAGGCGCCCCAACCGCCGCCGTGGCCAGCTTGCCACCAGCCGAGCGCGATCAACGCCGCCCCGGCGACCGGCCACAACAGCCGGCGGCTGAGCGACCGCGGCGGCATAGGCTTGAGGCGAAGCGCCGCCAGGCGGCGGGCGATAAGATCGAGCGGAGTCGCCAGAACAAGCAAAGCGAGGCCGGTCCTGAGCCATCCGAATGCGAAGGCGACGGCACCGCCAGCGGTCAGCAGGAGCGCGGCGTGAACCAGCGATTCGGGACGAATTCGCGTTTCGAGCAGCTTTTCGGTCGCGAGCTCCTCGACTACCGGAAGCACGTAGCGGCTTGCCCAGTCCCGCCTCGAGCCGCGCGAAGCGACGATCAGGTGCCGCTCGAGGTCGGCGAGATCGTCGGCCGTCTCGGCAAGCAAGGGCTCGCCGGCCCCTGGCGCCATCGGGACCGTCCGCGCACCCGATTGAAGGCTACGCCTGAGCAACGTCGATTGCAGGTCCCAGTCGCCAAGCATCGCCGCGGTTGCACCGAGCGTCTGCGAATCGACAATGGCGATGCCCGACCAGCGGCTGAGCGCATCGACCCGTTCGAAACGCTGGTGCGATTCGTCGTCCGGAACGGTGACGATCACCGGCTCCCCCTCCTCGGCGATGCTGGCCAGCAGTTCGGGAGGCGGGGCGACTCCGTCGGCGACCAGCAGGATCATCGCCCCGGCCTCGAACCGGCTGGCGGCTTCGGCCCCGTCGCTGACGGTGACCACTGGCAAGCCGTCCTGTTGGAGCCGTTCGAGCACCTGGTTGAGGACGATCGGAATGCGCTCGACGATGACGACGATCGGCGCTGCACCGGCCGCCGCGGCGCACCGCACCTGATATTCGAGCAGGGTCCGGCCCGCGATCGGCAGCAGCGCCCGAAGCGAACCCGAATCGTCCTCCTGATATGCCGCGATCAGCGCTCCGAGCGCCATTCGATCCCCCCTGTTGCGAACACCCTGTTCTAATCGCTTTCTTGGGCGAACAAAGATGGTAAACTGCCGCCATCATGACAGCGAGCCAACCGCATGCCGCCTCCCCCGCCCAGCCGGAACCGGAGGTCCCCGCCATCGAGCCCGTGGATTCGGGTCCCGCCGCCGGTTTCGACCAGCTGCAGTGGAACCAGAGCCGAACCGGCGACGAGCCGGCGACCCCGGGCGGCCGCGCTGTCCTGGCGACTGCGCTGGTCCTGCTGGCGATCGCCTGGACGGCCTATGCCGCCTGGTCCGCCGGCCGGGTGCTGGGCAGCCAACCGCTAAGCTCGCCGGCGGTCGCCGAATGGGTTGCCATCGCCACCGGCCCGCTGGCCCTGCTCGGCCTCGGCTGGCTGATGTTCGGACGGACCCGGCGCAAGGAAGCCGAGCGCTTCACCCGCTCGGTGATCACGATGCGGACCGAGGCGCGCTCACTGGAAGCGCTGCTGCAGGTGCTGTCTGAGCGGATCAACGACAGCCGCAGCGAGCTGACCATGATCAGCCAGCATTTGATGCAGCTCGGCGACGAAGCGACCGGGAAGCTGGGCGGGATCACGCGCGAATTCGATTCGAGCAGCGAGAAGCTGGTCCGCCACGGCGAAGCGCTCGACCGTGCGGCGGAAATGGCGCGCACCGACATCGCCGTGCTGCTCGACGATTTGCCGCGCGCCGAACAGCATGCGCGATCGATTTCCGAGCAGCTGCGAACGGCGTCCAACGAAACCGCCAGCCGCACCCAGGAATTCGACCAATTGCTTGCGGCGCTCGCAGAGCGCACCCGCGAAGCCGACGAGATCGTCACGTC
>CBIHLI010000045.1:0-8252 GCA_966210575.1 uncultured Sphingomonas sp. | reverse complement strand
CGGTTCCTCGCCGACCTTCGCCAGCATCTGGTCAAGGGCGACCAAGCGCTCGAGCAGCGGCTGATGCTCGACCAATGGGTTTACCAGCCAGGGCTTCCGGCGAATGTCGCCCGGCCCGATCCCGCCGCCTTCGCCACCGTTGACCGGGCAATCTCCGCCTTTGCCGCCGGCGGTCCGGCCCCGGCCGAGTTCGACGGCTGGACCACGGCCGAGAAGCTGCGCTTCATCAATCGCCTGCCGCGCCAGCTCCCGGCGCCGCGGCTGGCCGAGCTCGACCAGAAGCTGCGGCTCAGCGAGGCCGGCAACAATGAAGTCCTGTTCGCCTGGCTCGAGCTGGCTGTCGCCAATCGCTACGACCCGGCGGTCCCGGCGCTCGAGCAGTTCCTCTCTGCGCAGGGGCGGCGCAAGTTCGTCCGGCCGCTGATCGAGGCGCTCTTCGAGGACCGGCAATGGGGCCGTCCGATCGCCGCTCGAACCTATGCCCGGGCACGGCCGCTTTATCACCCGATCACCACCCGCGACCTCGACAAGCTGGGGCTGGGCGGCTGACGGTGCAAATCGCTTCTTAACCGCGTTTCAACCCTCTTCGGCCTAGCCCTATGCGCAGGCACAAGAGCGGGACGCGGATGTACGAAGCCCCTGACCGGTACAAACGGATGATCTCGGCGCGTCTGCCGGGTGGCGAATCGCTCGCCTTCTCGGCCGGAAGCGAGCCCGAAAACTCGCCGTTGCGCGACGCCCAGCTGCTCGCCCGGGCGCAACTCGCCCCCTTTTTCGCGGCCGCCAACATGGTTGCCGCGGCGATGGTCATCGCCTCGCTGTGGACCCAGGCGCCGCTGCTCTGGCTCGGCGGTTGGGCCGGCGCGGTCGCTCTGGTCAATTTCGGCGCGATGCAAATGGCGCGTACCCAGTCGATCACCCATGTCGGCCGATCCGGCCGCCGCCTGTCCGACTGGATGATGACCGGCGATATCGTGATCCGCGCCATCTTGTGGCTGTCGCTGCCGCTCTACCTGTTCCCGTCGCTGAGCCCGGCCTCGCAAGTCATCCTGGCCTCGATCACCGCCGGGCTCGGAATCGCCGCGCTCGGCCTGGTCGTGGTGCTGCCCTCGGTGATCGCCTGGATGGCGATCTTCACCGCCGGGCTGAGCGCCGCTTTGCTAATCGGCCGGGGAAGCGTGCCGTTCGAGCATATGGTCTCGATCATGTTCACACTCGGCGTCGCGATCTTCGGCGTGCTCGCCGTCGCCCGCTGGGCCTATGCCCAGCTCAAGACCAATGCCGACGTCGGCTCGCAAAGCGAGAGCGCGTCGCTGCTGCTCCAGGAATATGAGCAGCGCGGGGTCGGCTGGCTGTGGCAGGTCGATCCGGAAAATCGCGTCAGTTACATCTCGTCGCGGATGGTGGCCCTGCTCGGCCGGCCGGCGAACCAGCTGCTCGGCCATTCGCTGCCCTCGCTCCTTGGCGGCCATGCCGAGCTCGGCCGCAAGCTGCTCGACAAGGAAGCCTTCGCCAATCTCGAGATGGAGCTGGAGACGGCCCACGGACCGCGCTGGATCTCGATCGCCGGCGACCCGATCGTCGATACCGCCGGCCGCTTCGAGGGTTTCCGCGGGGTCGGCTCCGACATTACCGAAATCCGCCAGACCCAGGAGCGGCTGACCCACCTCGCCAACATGGACGTGCTGTCGGGCCTGCCCAATCGCGGCCGGGTCCGCCAGCTGCTCGGCGAGGCGCTGCGCGCAGCGACCGCGCAAAACCATGCCTGCGCGATCCTGTTCATGGACCTCGACGGATTCAAGCCGGTCAACGACACGTTCGGCCACCCCAAGGGCGACGCCGTGCTTCGAGCGGTTGCCAAGCGGCTGGTCCAGGAGGTCGGCGCCGCCGGCCATGTCGGGCGGATGGGCGGCGACGAGTTCGCGGTCGTCATCCCCGATGCCCAGAGCCGGTCGACGGTCGAGCAGATGGCGCAAAGGATCATCGATTCAATCAAGGTTCCCTACGACATCGAGGGCACGACGATCGAAATCGGCGTGTCGATTGGCTGCGCATTCGGTCCGGTCGACGGCGCCACCGTCGACGACCTGATCCTCAAGGCCGACCTGGCGCTTTACGAAGCGAAAGGCGCCGGCCGCGGAATCGCCCGCTATTTCTCGTCGGAACTGCAGTCGGAGAAGGAAGACCGGGTGCGGCTCGAGGCCGATCTTCGCTCGGCGCTTGCGTCGAAGCAGTTCCACCTGGTCTTCCAGCCGCTGATCGCGGCGAAGACCCAACAGCTGGTCGGGTTCGAGGCGCTGATCCGCTGGAACCACCCGAAACGCGGGCTGATTCCGCCGGTCGCCTTCATCCCCGTCGCCGAGGAAATCGGGCTGATGCCGGCGATCGGCGAATGGGTGATCGAGGAAGCCTGCCGGGCCGCCGCGACCTGGCCCGACGCCATCAGCGTGTCGCTGAACGTCAGCCCCAAGCAGATCGTCCTCGCCGCGCTTCCCAACACCGTAAGCGAGGCGCTGGCGCGCCACCGGGTGCAGGGCAACCGGATCGAACTCGAGGTCACCGAAGGCATCTTCCTCGGCGACAATGCTCCGACCCTCGATGTCCTCAAGCGCCTGCGCGCGCTTGGAGTCGGGATCGCGCTCGACGATTTCGGCACCGGCTATTCATCGATCGGCTATTTGAACAAGGCGATCTTCCACAAGCTGAAGATCGACGGCAGCTTCGTCCGCGAAGCCGGAACCCGGCCCGAGAATGTCGCCATCATCCAGTCGATCGTCCAGCTGGCGCAGAGCTTCCGAATGTCGGTCACGGCCGAGGGTGTCGAGACTCCGGAAGACTTCGAGCGCATGCGCGAGCTCGGTTGCGACACCATCCAGGGCTATCTGTTCGGCAAGCCGCTCAGCTACTCGCGGGCCAACGAGATGGTCGCCGGCCTCGCCAACAAACGCATGGCCGGCTGAAGACTCTGCCGAGCGGCGCGGGCGCGGCGCTACCGATGGATCGTTGTCGCAAGCCGAGGTGTTGATGCCTCCAAACCGAATCAAGTTTGGAGTACCCTCTTGCGTATCATTTTCCTGTTTGCCTCCGCGGCGACGCTCGCGTTGGCCGGCTGCGGCAACGGCGCCCAGCGCAACGATAATGGCGGGACCGCCGAAGCCGAAGCGGTTCAGTGGGACGGCCAGCTCGAAAAACAGCTGATGGCGGCGTTAGACTGGGCCCCCAGCCACGGCCTCACCCGCGACCTGTTCCTCAAGGGCGAGCTCCCATCCGGCGACGCCGATCGCAACCGCGCGCTGACCCGGGTCGCCCTTGATTATGCGTTGGCGCTTGCCCGCGGCAAGACCGATCCCACCAAGCTGCACGCGGTCTATACGGTGCCGCGGCCGAACGTCGACGTCGCCGCCGGGCTGCGACAGGCGATGGCTGAGGGCAGGCTTCACGACTGGCTGGGTTCGCTTGCCCCGCAGACCGAGGAATATCGCGCGCTCGGCCAGGCGTTCGTCGCGCTCGTCCAGCGCCCGCCCGGCCAGCCGAGCACCGAAACCGCGGAGAGTCGCGAACGCGCGCGACAACTGGCCGTGGCGATGGAGCGGCTGCGCTGGCTGGAGCGCAACCCGCCAGCGACCCGGATCGACGTCAACACGGCGGCGACTTTGCTCGATTACTGGCGCGACGGACAGCATCAGGGGCAGCGCCGGGTCGTGGCCGGAGAGTCGGGCTGGGAAACGCCGCAGCTTGGCTCGCCGATCTTCCAGCTGGTCGCCAACCCGAGCTGGAACGTCCCGAAATCGATCGAAGAAGACGAACTGTCGAAGAAGCCGGCGTCTTACTTCCGCGAGCAGAACATCGTCCGCAAGGACGGCCGCTACGTCCAGCTGCCGGGGCCGAAGAATGCACTCGGCGAGGTCAAGTTCGACATGAAGAATGACCAGGCGATCTATCTTCACGACACGCCTGCGAAGGCCTTGTTCGCCGAGGACGAACGGCACGAAAGCCATGGCTGCGTTCGGGTCGAAGGCGCTTTGGACTTCGCTCGGTTGATCGCTTCAGCCGACGGAGTCCTCGACAAGTTCGAACGCGCGCTGGCCAGCGGCGACGAGACTTTCGTCGCTCTGAAGACGCAAATCCCGGTCCGGCTGATGTATCACACGGCGTTCCTCGGGCCCGACGGCCGGATTCATTTCGCCGACGACGTCTACGGCTGGGACAATGACGTCGCCGCCGCGCTCGGCTACGAAACGCGGCAGCGGGCGAAAGTCGAGCACCGCGCTGGCGACATCGGGCCTTAGCTGGGACCGGCAACGAACTCGCCAACTTGCTGATCGGCAATGCCGGTGCCAACCGGCTCGATCTAAAGCTGAGGCACCGGCGGCGACGACAATTGCCAACCGATGCAGTTTCAGCATAGGCTCATGCTCACGCTGAGGTTTCTTCAATTACATCCGTGGTTTGAGGCAGGCAGGCAGCGTGACGATGCCGCCGCCGGACCGAGCCGGGCGGTAGTCTTGGGGGTTGGTGTCTTGCCTTTGTTTCGTTCATTTTCCCATCGGGACAGCGCGCGCGGTGACAACTCGTCCTTCCGCCAAGGGGAGAAGGCCGCCGCGGCCGACACTCCCGGCACGATCGGCCTGGTCGCCGACGAACCAACTCGCTCGATTGCGCCCGGTGGTACCGCCACCGGCGTGATCGACAGCAGCGGCGACGTCGACGCCTTCACCGTCAATCTCGTCGCGGGCCAGACCTACGCGATTTCGCTTCGCGGAACCGGGGACACCCCGCTCGCCGATGCTTTCCTGACCTTGTC
Organism: uncultured Sphingomonas sp.; assembly: GCA_966210575.1. Classification (GTDB taxonomy): domain Bacteria; phylum Pseudomonadota; class Alphaproteobacteria; order Sphingomonadales; family Sphingomonadaceae; genus Sphingomicrobium. The sequence goes on along the minus strand of CBIHLI010000045.1, from coordinate 3,448 downwards.
CAATTCCGGCGGCATTGTCGTCGCCAGCGACGATGACGGCGGCCAGTCGCACGATTCGCTGCTCACTTTCACCGCCACCGCCACCGGCACCTATACGATCGCGGCCGAAGGCTATCCCGGCGACGGTCAAACCGGCGGCTACACGCTCGACGTTCGCCAGATGGGCGCCGACAGCGTCGGTGCGACGATTGCGACCGCCCAGGCGATCACAGTTGACCAGACTAAATTCGGCTTCCTCGAAACGAAGACCGACATCGACATGTACGCGGTCACGCTCGAGGCCGGCACTTTCTACAGCATCGATCTCGCCGGCGGCGCCGATTACGACACCAATCCGAACTCAGTCCCGAAGGGCGAGCTCGACACGATCCTCACGATCTACGATTCGGCGGGCAATGTCGTCGCCACCAACGACGACGTCAGTTTCCCGGACGATATCAGTTCCGCAATGGGTTTTACGCCCGATACCAGCGGCACTTATTATGTGAAGGTCGACGCCTATCCGCAGCAGACGGGCGGGTACACGCTCGATGTCAGGCAAGTCGACTTGACAGGTCTCGACCCGCTCGATTCGATCGACTGGGGGACCCAACTGCCGTCGAATGTCGTGACCGTCTATTTCGCCACCGCCGGGCAGACCTTCGACGGCGTCACTTCGCTGGGTTGGACCCAATATGAAATCGATCAGGCGATGGCGGCGCTGGAAACCTGGGCCGAGGTCTCGAACCTGAGCTTCTCGATCACCAACAATTCGGCCTTGGCGACCTTCAAGCTGGTGACGACCAATTCCAACGAGTTCCTCGGTTATTTCAACCCTCCGGGCGAGACCAACGCGGGCGTCGGGGTCTTCGCCGTCAACGGCGATGGCTGGGACAACACTGGCGGGCTCGAGCCGGGCGGCTATGGCTGGATCACGCTGGTCCACGAATTCGGCCACGGCCTCGGGCTTGCGCACCCGCATGACAATGGCGGCGGCTCTGAGGTGATGCCCGGCGTGACCGGGCCGTTCGACAGCTTCGGAGTGTTCGACCTCAACCAGGGCGTCTACACGACGATGTCCTACAACGATGGCTGGCAGCTGCACCCCAATGGCTCGCCGACGTCGCTCAACTACGGCTGGCAGGCGGGCCCGGGCGCCTTCGACATCGCCCTGATCCAGGTCAAATATGGCGCTTCGACCGCCAACACCGGCGACAACGTCTATGTCCTGCCGACCGCCAATGCCGCCGGTACTTTCTGGGACGTGATCTGGGACACCGGCGGCACCGACACGATCGCCCACACCGGGCTCGTCTCTGCGACCATCGACCTCACCGCCGCGACCCTTGATTATTCCCCCACCGGCGCCGGCGTGATTTCCTACGTCACCGGGATCTTCGGCGGCTTCACGATTGCTGCCGGCGTGGTGATCGAGAATGCCAGCGGCGGCAGCGGTGCGGACGTGCTCATCGGCAACCAGGCCAGCAACATCCTCGACGGCGGCGCCGGCAACGACACGCTGCAGGGCAATGGCGCCGCCGACACATTCCTGTTCGGCGTGGGCGACGGGATGGATACGGTCACCGACCTCGCCGCCGGCGACATCGCTGAAATCCGCGGCTACGTATCGGCCCAATCGGTCACCCAGTCCGGCGCCGACGTCATCGTCATGCTGTCGGCCAGCGACCGCATCACCTTCCAGGACACGACCGTCGCCGCCGTCCAGGCGGCATTGCACTTCCCGGACGCTCCGCCGTCGGGACCGACCGAGGGCGACGATACGCTCAACGGCACGGACGGCGACGATGTGATCGACGGCCTCGGCGGCAACGACACGATCAACGGCCTTGGCGGAAACGACACCATTCATGGCGGGTCCGGCGACGACGACATTTTCGGCGGCGACGGCAATGACACGCTCTACGGCGACGGCCCTTGGGACGAAATCGATGGCGGTGCCGGGAACGACACGATTTATGCTGGGCCGAGCGGCGGCCGCCTTGAGGGCGGCGACGGCGACGACACGATCATCGGCACCAGCCATACTCAGGATCTTGCAAGCTATCGGAGCGCTTCGCAGGGCGTGACGGTTTCTCTCGCGGTCAGCGGGCCCCAGGTCACCGGCCAGGGCTCGGATACCCTTGTCGACATCGATATTCTGGACGGAAGCAATTTCAATGACGTGCTGACCGGCAACGACGGCGCCAATCAGTTTGCCGGCCTGGACGGCGACGATCAGATTTTCGGCGGCGGTGGCGACGATTATCTGCTTGGCGGGAATGGGGACGACCAGTTGGATGGCGGGTCCGGCAATGATTATTTGTACGGTCATCCCGGCGCCGACATCCTCGACGGCGGTGCCGGTGACGACACGCTGACCGGCGGCGACGACGTCGACACGTTCAAGTTCGACGCCGGCGGCGGGATGGACATCGTCGCCGACCTGGTCGCGGGCGAGGTCGTGGAGATTGGCGGTTATGCTTCGGCGCAGTCGATCACGCAGGACGGCGCCGACGTCATCGTCATTCTGTCGGACTTCGACCGAATCACTTTCCAGAACACGACCGCCGCCATTGTCTCCGCGGCGTTGCAATTCCCGTCTCCGCCGGCCGGCCCGACGGAGGGCGACGACACGCTCGACGGCACCGGCGGCGACGACACGATCGACGCGCTTGGCGGCAATGATACGATCACCGGACTTGGCGGTAACGACATTCTCGACGGCGGCGCCGGCAATGACTGGCTCGACGGCGGCGACGGCAACGACCGGCTCGACGGTGGCACCGGCGACGATGCGATGGCCGGCGGGGCGGGACAGGACAAATATTTCGTCGACAGTCTCGGCGACACGATCACCGAACTCCTCGGCGGGGGTAGCGACACGGTGCACAGCAGCATCAGCTGGACGCTTGGCGCCAATATCGAGAGCCTGATCCTGGACGGAACCGCGAACATCAACGGCACCGGCAACAACACCGGCAATGTCATCCGCCGCACTTCGGGGATCAACTCGCTTTCCGGCGGCGGCGGCGGCGACCGGTTGTTCGGCAACGCCGGCAACGACACCCTGCACGGCGGCGCCGGCAACGACAAGCTCGAGGGCGGCGCCGGGCAGGACCTGCTGATCGGCAGCACCGGCGCCGACAGCTTCGTGTTCCGCGGCGGCGACTTCGCCGGCCTGACCACCACCACCGCCGACCGGATCAACGACTTCAGCCAGGCCGAAGGCGACACCATCGACCTTGGCGCGGTCGATGCCGACAGCCTCACTGGCGGCGACCAGGCGTTTACCTTCATCGGCACCGGCGCCTTCACCAACACCGCCGGCGAGCTTCGCTACCAGCTCGTCAACACCAACGTCTTCGTCTACGGCGACACCAACGGCGACGGCATCGCCGACTTCATGATCCGCCTCGCCAATTTCACCGCCCCGCTGACCGAAGGCGATTTCGTCATCTAGGGACGCTGC
>CBIHLI010000044.1:0-8284 GCA_966210575.1 uncultured Sphingomonas sp. | reverse complement strand
GCCTGGTTCCGGCGCGCGGCGGCGGGCTCGGCGAGCCCCAGGTGACCGAGCGCGTCGTCAACACGATCCTGGCCGAGATGGATGGGCTCGAGGAGCTCAACAATGTCGTCGTCATCGGCGCCACCAACCGTCCCAGCCTGATCGATCCGGCGCTGCTCCGTCCGGGCCGCTTCGACGAATTGATCTACGTCGGGCCGCCCGACACCGCCGGACGCCGGCGAATCCTCGCGATTCACACGGCCGGAATGCCACTCGCCGACGACGTCGATCTCGAATCGCTTGCCCAGCGGACCGAGCGGTTCACTGGCGCCGATCTCGAGGACCTGGTCCGTCGGGCGGGCCTGATCGCGCTCCGTCGCGGTCTCGATTCGGGGCAGGTGACGATGGCGGATTTCGAAACCGCGCTCGCCGATACGCGCGCCTCGGTCACTCCGGAGATGCTCGAGGAATATCAACGCATCCAGGAAACCCTGAAGAGCGACGCCGTCCGGCCGACCGGAATTGGCTTCGTGCTGCCCGGGATGCTGCGTCCGCGAAGCGGCGAGGATTCAGGCCCGGCCTAGGCCGCGGCTCAGCCACGTCAGCAGCAGCAATAGCAGGGCAGACGCCGCGAACGGGATGTTCGGGTTGATCGCATAAAGCGCCATTCCCAGCGCCGGCGCGACGACGAAGCTGATCCCGTTCGCGGCGGTGATCACTCCGGCGACCGCACCCTGTTCGCTGAGCGGGACCGCGAGCGACGCTCCGGCGGTGAACCCCGGGCGGGTGAAGCCGAAACCGATCGAGGCGACCGCGAAGCCGAGGGTGATCCCGTAAAGATCGTTCGCAATCATGGTGCCGATGAGGCCGATGGCGGCGATCAGCGATCCCCAAAGCAGCAAGGCGCGGGGTCCGGCGTTGAGGCGCGGGATCAGTCCCCATTGCGCGGCGAGTGTCGCCGACGCGCCGGCCATCATGACGATCGCGATCGATGATTCCGACCCGTGCGGGTCGAGCGCGAGGCGGTCGATGACGAAGAAGCCGAGGCAGGTCAGGATTGCTGCCTGGGCATGGCCCGCCGCGACCCCGGCGAGGATCCAGTCGCGGATTCTCGGGTCGGTCCATTTGAGCCGCTTCCTGTGCCCCGGGGCGGTTGCGGCAATGACGCTTGCGCCGGTCACGGCGGAAGCCTGCGATGGATAGCTCATCGCCGCGCCGCGGCCGGCCCGGCGGCCATATTTGTCGTCGGGCAGCCAGGCGAGGATCGCGGCGAATACCAGTAGCGCGATCAGGGCGAAAGCGAGCAGCGGCCCGGCCAGCCCAAACGGTGGAAACACGAACAGAGGCGCCAGCGCCGGGCCGATGATCGTGCCGAGGCCGAACGACGAGGACAAAGCCGAAAGCGCCGCTACCCGGCCGCTTCGCCGGGTCTTGCCGGCGAGGTAGGCCTGAGTCGCCGACGGCGTTGCGCAGCCGAGGCCGCCGTAAATGGCGCGAAATAGCGCGAACAGGGCGAACGTCAGCGCCCCTCCGAAGTAGCCGCGCAGCCCGAAATCGAGGACCATGCCGCACAAGGTCATTGAGACAATGAAGCCGGCTACCCCCATCAGGGTCAGCGCTTTGCGGCCGTGGCGGTCGCTCTTTTCGGCCCAGTAAGGCGCCAGCAGCACCCACAGCACCGCCGACCAGGTGTAGGCGATGGCGACCCAGAAATCGGCGATCCCGATCTCGCGGCCGATCGCCGGCATCACCGACTGAAGCGCGGTATTGCCGGCCGCCGCAACCAGCATCGCCGCATAAAGCAGCAGGAAGTGCGGCGTGGCGACGGCGCTCGTCGGAAGCGTGCCTTTGGGAGCGATAGCGGGCATCGGTTCGGCCGTAGCCGCGACCGACGCGCCGGGGAACCGGCCGAGCCCGCGCAACCTTGCCAACGAGCGCTGCATTTGCCAACGCAGCGAACCTCGTCCGACGGAGCTTTAGACGCCGATGCCGACCTCGACCGCTCGCATTCTCAAAGGGCCGCGCCGGCTCGTCCGCCGCTCGGCGCGCCGCTCGGACAGCCCGCATTGGCAATTCCTTCGCGGCTTCCTGAAGCATCCGGTGATGGTCGGGTCGATCATCCCGTCGAGCCGGGTGCTGATCGAGCGGATGCTCAAGCCGGTCGACTGGGAGACGACCAAGCTGTTCGTCGAATATGGTCCGGGGGTCGGCACCTTCACCCGGCCGATCCTCGAGAAGCTGGGCGAGAACGCCAAGCTGATCGCGATCGACACCAACCCCGATTTTATCCGTTTCCTGCGCAAGTCGATCGACGATCCGCGGCTGGTCGCGGTCGCCGGTTCCGCCGCCGACGTCGAGGCGATCATTGCCGAGCACGGCTTCGCAAAGGCCGATTACGTGCTGTCCGGCCTGCCATTCTCGACGCTTCCACCGGGGATTGGCGACGACATCGCCCAGGCGACGGCCAAGGTAGTCCGTCCCGGCGGCGCCTTCCTGGTCTATCAGTTCAGCCCCAAGGTGCTGAATTTCATCGCACCCTGGTTCGACCGGGTCGACCGCGGGTTCGAATGGATCAACGTCCCGCCGGCACGCTTGTTTTGGGCCTGGAAGAACGAGGCGGCAGGCTAAGCCGTCATCGCTCCGGCCGGAAGTTCAGCCGCCTGGTCACCGTATAGTCCATGATATTTACCAGGAAGTGGGAGATCGCCCATTTAAGGCGGCGCCACGGGTTGGATCGGCACTTGTGCAGTTCGGGCGTGATCCATTTGCTCTGCACAAGCTCGCGCTCGAAATAGCCGCGCATCGCCGCCGCGAAGCCGGCGTCCTCGATTCGCAGCATGACTTCAAGATTGATGTAGAGGCTCCGATAGTCGAAGTTGGATGAGCCGATGTGGACGGCGTCGTCGACGATCGCCAGCTTGGTATGCAGCATCGCCGGCTGATATTCGTACATCTCGACATGGCGCCGGAGCAGCCGGCTGTAGCTGTGCCGGGCGGCGGCGATGGTCGCGTGATTGTCGGATTTGGCGGCGGTGATGATCCGGGCTCGGCCGCGGCGGCCGAGCTGGCCGATCCGGCGGAGCATGGCCCCCGGCGGAGCGAAATAGGCGAAAATCATATCGAGGCGGCTGCCGCGCCTGATGTCGGCGCCGATGCTCCGCCACCAGCTATTGCGACCGCTGAGCGGGCCGCTGAACTTCCACTGCAGCGGTCCGCGCCACTCGCTGAACTCGCCGACCATCCGCCGCAGCGAGCGCAGCTTGGCGGTCTTTCGGTTCGACCAGCGGAACAAGGCGTCGAAATAGCGGCCGGCGACCGCCGCCTCGGATCCTTCGATCCGAAGCCACAGGTCGCGCCAGTGCCGCGCGCCTCTGTCGGCCAAGTAGCTGCTGTCGATGTTGGCGCCGCCAGTCATCGCGATCCGGTCGTCGGCAATGATCAGCTTCTGGTGGTTGCGGAGTAAATAGCGGCGGCCGTAGGTCGGATGGAACACGCAATATTCGCCGCCTCTCTCGGCAATCTCAGCAAAGAAGGCGGGCGGCGCAGATGAGCCGAATGCGTCGATCAGCAGCTGCACCTTCACGCCGCGCCGCGCCGCCCGGACCAGCGCGTCGCGGACGCGATCGCCGGCGCGATCCGAGTTGAACATGTACATCAAGATTTTGAGGCTGTGCCGCGCGTCTTCGATGAGCGCACTCAACGCGGCAAGCCGCTGCGCCCCGGTTTCGAGCACCTCGAGCTGATTGCCGGCGACCTCCGCCCTGATCGACGGCGTCTCTGCCGCTTTGCGCCGAGTTGCCATATCTGAAGATGTGGCCCGCCGCCGGAGGCTAGGCAAGGCGCGACGCTCGGTTGCTTTTCCAGCGCCCGCAAGCTATTGGCGCCGCCTTCCCGGCACCCCATATTCCTTGCGGAATTCCTTTATCGGAGCGGCAGATGGCGCGCGTTACAGTCGAAGATTGCGTAGATAAGATCCCGAACAGGTTCGACCTGGTCCTGCTTTCGGCCCAGCGCGCGCGCCAGATTTCGGGCGGTGCCGACCTGACCATCGACCGCGACCGCGACAAAAACCCGGTCGTCGCGCTTCGTGAGATCGCCGAGGAGACGGTCAAGCCGAAGGAGCTTCAGGAAGCGATCGTCACCAATCTCCAGAAGGTTCGGATCGACGAGGAAGACGAGACCGACGAGCTGGCGAGCCTCAGCGAGTCGGCCGAGGCGCTTCGCCTGACCGCGGCCGCTCCGCCGCGCCCGACCCCGAGCGGCGGCGACTACGAATAATATTAGGGCTTAGGCCGCCTCGTCGGCCTTGCCTTCGACCTCTTCGCGGCTGAGCCAGGTCAGGTCGGCGAGCGTCACCTCACGTCCATCCTCGGCAAGCACCTTGATCGGGCGGATCGGCCGACGATTGCGAATGTCGGCAAGCACGATCTCCACCTTGCCGTGGCCCCAAGCCTCGCCCCACTGGCGAATCGCCAGCATCACCGGAAGCAGCGATTCGCCTTTCTCGGTCAGCGCGTAGACGACCTTGCGCCGGTCCGACGGATCCGCCGAGCGCTTCAGTATGTCGCCGGCGACAAGCTTCGCCAGGCGGTCGGAGAGGATGTTGCGGGCGATCCCGAGACCGGCCTGGAACTCCTCGAAATGCTGCAGGCCGTTGAAGGCGCCGCGAAGGATCAGGAACGCCCAGCGCTCGCCGATCAGCTCGACCGCGGGCGGAATCGGACAGCTCAGCGCCGCTTCGCGGAACGCATCGATATCGGCGCCGGACTTTGCGGACACGTCTCGCCTCCCAATCGGATAACAAAAAGCACAACGCCGCGAAAAAGAACAGTTGCAAAGCACAACCTATCCGACTATTCGTTGCAGATTGCAACTGAACAGGAGGATTGCGATGCTTCGATCGATTCTGGCGCTCAGCGTCGCCGCTCTGGCTGCCGCCCCGGTGGCGGCTGCGACCTATTCGGCAAAGCCGGCGACCTCGGTCGAAGCCAAGCGCCTTGCCGCTCGCGATTTTGTCTGGGCCTGCGGACCCGAAGCTTGCGTCGGTGCGACCCACAACAGCCGCCCGCTGGTTATCTGCCAGGGCCTCGCCAAGCAGGCCGGCCGACTCGACAGCTTCAGCGTCGATGGTCGTCCGATCGCACCGAGCGAGCTCGAGCGCTGCAACGCCTCGGCCCCAACCGCCAGCGACCCGGCGCTCGCCAACGCCCGCTAGCCTCGGCGCCATTCGCGCTTGCACAATGGCGCCGCCTCCCCCCATCTTAGCCGGGTGCTGAGGCAGTACGAGCTTGTCGAGAAGGTTCGGTCCTACGATCCCGATGCGGACGAAGGGCTGATCAACCGCGCCTACGTCTTCTCGATGAAGGCGCATGGCTCGCAGGTCCGCGCCTCCGGCGACCCTTATTTCAGCCATCCGATCGAGGTCGCGGGAATCCTCACCGACCTGAAGCTCGACGACCAGACGATCGTCACTGCGATCCTCCACGACACGATCGAGGACACGCTCGCCACCCCCGAAGAGATCGAGAAGCTGTTCGGCAAGGACGTCGCCCGCCTGGTCGATGGGGTCACCAAGCTCAGCAAGATCGAGGCCCAGTCGGAGAACGAGCGCGCCGCCGAGAACTTGCGCAAGTTCCTGCTGGCGCTGTCCGACGACATCCGGGTGCTGCTCGTGAAGCTCGCCGACCGGCTGCACAACATGCGCACTCTCCACCACGTCCCGTCGGAGGACAAAAGGCGGCGGATCGCCCGCGAGACGATGGATATCTACGCGCCGCTCGCCGAGCGCATCGGCATGTACGAGATGATGACGGAGATGCAGACGCTGGCGTTCCGCGAGCTCGAGCCCGACGCCTACGCCTCGATCACCCGCCGACTGAAGCAATTGCATGAGGCCGGCGGCGATCTCGTCAGCCGCATCGGGCTGGGCCTGCAGCTCCACCTTGCCGACAACGGCCTCGAAGCCGAGGTCACCGGACGCGAAAAGCATCCCTATTCGATCTGGCGCAAGATGGCCGAGCGCCACATCAGCTTCGAGCAATTATCGGATGTGATGGCGTTCCGGGTGATCGTCGACAGCGTCGACGATTGCTACCGGGCGCTCGGGTTGATCCACCGGCGCTGGCCGATGGTTCCCGGCCGCTACAAGGATTATATCTCGACCCCGAAGCGCAACGGTTATCGCTCGCTCCACACGTCGGTGATCCACGATTCGCAAATGCGGATCGAAATCCAGATCCGCACCCGGGAGATGCACGAGCAGGCCGAGCGCGGCCTCGCTGCCCATTGGGCGTACAAGGAAGGCAAGCCGCGGGCCGAGCTCAAGATCCCGTGGGTCGACGAGCTGGTCGAGATCCTCGAGCATGCCGCCAGCCCCGAAGAGCTTCTCGAGCATACCCGGATGGCGATGTACCAGGACCGCATCTTCGCCTTCACCCCCAAGGGCGAGCTGATCCAGCTGCCCAAGGGCGCGACCCCAGTCGACTTCGCTTACGCGGTCCACACCGACCTCGGCGACCGAACCGTCGGAGCCAAGGTCAATGGCCGGGTGGTGCCGCTTCGGACCATGCTGGAGAACGGCGACCAGGTCGAAATCCTCGCGTCCGAGGCGCAGCACCCGCAGCCGTCATGGCTTCGGTTCGTCGCCACCGGCAAGGCGCGCGCCGGCGTTCGCCGCTTCGTCCGCCACAAGGAGCGCGACGAGACAATCGAGCTTGGCCGCAAGATTTACGACGAGATTGTCGAACGCCTGCCGGCCGAGCTGGGCGAGGACGCGCTGAAGCGCGCGCTCAAGAAGCTCAAGATGGAGGACGAGGACGCGCTGATGATCGCCATCGCGCGCAAGCGTGTGACCGACGAGGAGGTGATGGAAGCGCTGATGCCCGGCTCAGCCGGCGCCGACGTCGCCGCTCCGCCTCCGGCCCAGCGCTCGGCGATCTCGATCAAAGGCCTGACCCCCGGCGTCGCTTATCATCTCGCCACCTGCTGCCACCCGATCCCGGGCGACCGGATCGTCGGCCTGCGCCGCGAGGACGAAGAAATCGAGGTCCATGTGATCGGTTGCGATACGCTGGCCAGCGGAATCGATGCCGATTGGCTCGACCTCGCCTGGGGCGAGGGGTCCGGCGGCGCGGCGCGGGTGGCGGTGATCCTCCACGACGTTCCCGGCGCTCTTGGGACGATGGCGGGAATCCTCGGCGCCAAGCGGGCCAATATCGTCAATCTTCATCTGGTCCATCGCGACGGAAGCTTTCAGACATTCCATCTCGACCTGGAGGTTCACGACCTCGCGCATCTGCACACCATCGTCGCCGCGCTTCGCGACGCCGACCCGGTCAGCTCGGTCGAGCGAATCTAGCTCCCAGCCGCCACTCGTTCGCGGGCGCTTCCCGCGGCAAGCACCGCCAGGGTCACGAGGTCGGATGCGCTCGCCGTCATCGGCGCAATCTGGACCGGCAGCTCGAGCCCGACGAGGAACGGTCCAAGCACGCTTTCGCCGCCAAGACCGCGCAGCAGTTTCGACGACAGATTGGCCGACTGCAGCCCCGGCATCACCAGGATGTTGGCCGGGCCGGTCAGCCGGCTGAACGGATAGTAGCGCCGCTGCATCTCATAATTGAGCGCCACGTCAGGCCCCATTTCGCCTTCATATTCGAAGTCCGTATTGATCCCGTCGAGCAGCTTCACCGCGCCGCGCAGCTCATCGATATGGGTGCCCGGCGGGTTGCCGAACGTCGTGTAGCTGATGAACGCGATCCTCGGTTCGAGGCCCATTCGGCGGGCGAAGCTTGCGGAGCGAAGCGCAATTGCCGCCAACTGGTGCGCGTCCGGCCGCTCGGTGACCGCGGTGTCGGCGATCAGCACCGTCAGATGGCGCGCGACGACCAGGTTGATCCCGAACGGGGTCGCATCCTGCTCGTCGTCGACGACCAGCCGCACCTGGCGAAGCGACTGGCTGAACGGCCGGGTGGTACCGGTGATCATCGCGTCGGCTTCGCCCAACGCCAGCATCGCCGCCGCGAAATAGTTGCGGTCCTGATTGACCATCCGCTCGACTTCGCGGCGAAGCAGGCCGTGCCGCTGGTGCTTGTCGTAAATGTAATCGACGGCGCGGCCAACCAGCGGCGAATTGCGGCTGTTGAGCACCTGATAGGCTTCGGGATCGTCGACGCCCATTTCGCGCAGCAGGTCGTGCACCTCCTCGCGGCCGACGAGGACCGGCGTTCCGAGCCCGGCTTCCTTGAAGGCGATCGCGGCCCGAAGCACGTTGGGCTCCTCGCCCTCGGCGAAGAGGACGCGCTTGGGC
>CBIHLI010000043.1:0-8309 GCA_966210575.1 uncultured Sphingomonas sp. | reverse complement strand
GGTCGTCTCGAAAGCAATGGTGCCGAGTTGCGGTCCGTGGCCGTGGGCGTGATCGTCGGCCGGGCCTGCCAGCCAAAGTGCCGTCGTCGCGAGAAAAAGGTTCATGGAAAGCGCCTCCCGACTCGCCCTTTTAGCACGGCTACGCGGTCTCGGCAGCGACGATATCGAGCTCAGATCGGCCGGTGCAGGTGATGCCTCTTGGCGAATTCGTCGTGCGACCACAGCCGCCGGAGCTCGTCCCATGAGAGGGTCAGCGTAACCCGCTCGTCGACCGAGTGGATCAAGTCGGGCGAGACGAACTGATGATTGTTGCGCGGCTCTTGGTCCGGCCGAAGGATCTTGAAATGCCCGCCTTCGACCCGCGTCACGGTGCCTATCCGGGTGCCGATCTTGTCGACCACCTCCATACCCTCCCGGATCGACGCGAGCAGCTGCCGGCCCCGCTCGTCATTTCGATCGTTCGCCATGGCGGACTCCTTTCGCGACCCGAACACGAGCGGTGGGCGGTCCGTTCCCGGGAAAGCGGCTGTGGCGTTCTAAAAGCGGCACGGCTAGGGAGCCGCCCATGGGGGACCTCTCCACAATTGAACAAGCGGCGGTCGAACGGGCCGGGGCCGAGCCGATGCTCGACCAGGTGCTGCAATGGAGCGCGGTCAACAGCGGCTCGCGCAACCTCGCCGGCATTGAGCGGATTGCGGCAATTCTCGCCGATGCCTTTTCGGCGCTTCCCGGCGAAGCGAAGCTGGTCGAGGCGGCGCCGGTCGACGCGGTCGATTCAGCGGGAAGGCCGGTCGCCGTCGAGCACGGCCGCAACCTGCACCTAACCGTTCGGCCCGACGCGCCGGTGCAATTGATGTTCACCGGCCACATGGACACGGTGTTCGGCGAAACCCACGAGTTCCAGCAGACCCGCTGGCTCGAGGACGGCGTCCTGAACGGGCCCGGGGTAGCCGACATGAAGGGCGGCATCGCGGTGATGCTCGCGGCGCTTAAAGCGGTCGAAGCGAGCGAAGTGGCGGAGCGCATCGGCTATGAGGTGGTCATCAACAGCGACGAGGAAGTCGGCTCGCTGGGATCGGCTCCGCTGATCGCCCAGGCGGCGCGAGGCAAGCGGGCGGCGCTAACCTACGAGCCGTCGGCGCTCCCCGACGGGACCCTGGCCGGGGCGCGGCCGGGAAGCGGCAATTATTCGCTGGTCGTGCGCGGCCGCTCCGCCCATGCCGGACGCAATCCGGAAGACGGCCGCAATGCGGTGCTTGCCGCCGCCGACCTGGCGCTGCGGCTGGAGAAGCTCAAGCGCGACGGACTGTCGGTCAACCCGGGCCGGATCGAGGGCGGCGGGCCGAGCAACGTCGTCCCCGACCTGGCGGTGCTTCGAGTTAACCTGCGGCCAAGGACGCCCGAAATCGAGGCGGAAGCGGAGCGGCTGATCGACGAGGCGGTCGCCGCGGTCGCCGCCGAACGCGATATCCAGATCGAGGTCCACGGCGGCTTCGGACGACCGCCAAAACCGATGACGCCCGAAGCCGAGCGGCTGTTCGAGCTGGTCAAGGCGGCCGGCGCCGACCTCGGCCAGTCGATCGGCTGGCAGCCTTCGGGCGGGGTTTGCGACGGCAACAATATCGCCGCCTGCGGAGTGCCCGTGGTCGACACGATGGGCGTTCGCGGCGGCAAGATTCACAGCATGGAGGAATATCTGATTTTCGAAAGTCTCGGCGAGCGTGCGGCACTGTCCGCGCTGACCATCCTTCGAATCGCGGAGGGCCGGCTATGAGCTTCCGGGTCCGGCCGGCAAGGCCCGAGGACTTCAAGGCGATCTATGAGATGGCGAAGCTGACCGGCGGCGGCTTCACCAACCTGCCGCCCGACCGCGATACCTTGGTCCGCAAGCTCGACCGGTCGGCAAAGTCGTTCGCCCGCCAGGAGGATAGCCAGGCCGGTGACCTCTACATGTTCGTGCTCGAGGACCCGAAGAAACGGCAGATCCGCGGCACCTGCCAGGTGTTCGGACAGGTCGGCGTCGTCCAGCCCTTCTACAGCTATCATATCAGCACCTTGACCCAGGCCAGCCCGGAGCTCGGCAAGACCTTCCGCAACCAGACCCTGACCCTGACTACCGACCTCGAGGGCTCGTCCGAGGTCGGCGGCCTGTTCCTCCATCCGCAGGTCCGCGCCGGGGGCTGGGGATCGCTGCTCGCCCGAAGCCGCTATCATTTCATCCGTCATCACAGGCCGCGCTTCGGCGAGCGCACCCTGGCCGAGCTCCGCGGAGTCATCGACGAAGCCGGCAACGCGCCTTTTTGGGACGGGCTCGCCGGACGCTTCTTCGGCATGAGTTTCCCGGAAGCCGACGAGTTCAACGCCATCCACGGCACCCGCTTCATCGCCGATTTGATGCCGAAGACTCCGATTTACGTCGCGCTGCTCGCCGACAGCGCCAAGGCGGTGATCGGCCAGCCGCACCCGACCGGCCGGGCGGCACTGAAGATGCTCGAGCAGGAAGGCTTCTACTACGACCGCTATATCGACATCTTCGACGGCGGGCCGACGGTGGTCGCCGACACCGACGAGATCCGGACGGTGCGAGACTCCACCTATGAAACGATCGTCGAGATCGGCGAGGGCGGCAAGCTGCCGATGCTGATCAGCGCCGGCCGGCTCGGCGATTTCCGGGCCTGCGCGGCGACCGTCCGGAAGATCCCGAACGAGGGCCTGGGCCTCGACCGGGAATGCGCCGAGCTGCTCGAGGTCAAGGAGGGCGACCAGGTGCTGGCGGTCGGGCGCTGATGTCCCTGGTCGAGATCAACTTCGACGGGATCGTCGGCCCGACCCACAATTATTCGGGCCTGAGCTTCGGCAACCTCGCTTCGACCCGCAACGTCGGCAAGCTGTCGAGCCCGCGCGCGGCGGCTCTCCAGGGCGTCGAGAAGATGCGCGCCAACCTGTCGCTCGGGCTGACGCAGGGCCTGTTCGTGCCGCATCCGCGGCCCGACCGCGGCTGGCTGGCGGAGCTCGGAACGACGATCGAAGCGGCCGAGCCGGGGCTCGCCGCCAATGCCATGTCGGCGTCGGCGATGTGGGCGGCCAATGCGGCGACGGTATCGCCCGCTCCGGACTGCGCGGACGGCAAGTGCCACCTGACCGTCGCCAATTTGCGGACGATGCCGCACCGCAGCCACGAGTGGCCGGCGACACTGGCACAGCTTCGGCTGGCCTTCCGCGACCCTGCCCGATTCGCCGTTCATCCGCCGATCCCGCCGGCTTTTGGCGACGAGGGTGCCGCCAACCATATGCGGCTGGCGAGCGCTTACGATCGGCCCGGCGTCGAGCTGTTCGTCTACGGCCTAAGCGGCGGCGGCTTCCCGGCGCGCCAGCATATCGAAGCCTGCAAGGCGATCGCCAGGCTCCACCGGCTCGACCCCGAGCGGACATTGTTCGTCGCGCAGTCGGAGGCGGCAATCGCCGCCGGCGCCTTCCACAACGACGTCGTCGCGGTCGCCAACGGGCCGGTGCTGTTCGCGCACGAGCAAGCCTTCGCCGACCGCAGCTGGGTGATCGAGCAATGCGAACGGCTGTTCCCGGAGCTGCAGCTGGTCGAAGTCCCCGAGTCCGAGGTTCCGCTGCGAGATGCCGTCAAATCCTATCTGTTCAACGCCCAGCTGGTGACCCCGCCGGGCGGCGAGACGATCCTGATCGTCCCGACCGAGGCGCGCGAGACTCCGTCGGTGTGGGCATGGCTGCAGCGGCACATCGCCGGCAACGGCCCGATCCGCCGGATCGAGGTGGTCGATATTCGCCAGTCGATGGCCAACGGCGGCGGCCCTGCCTGCCTGCGGCTGCGGGTGGTCGCCGATCCCGCCACCGTCGACCCGCGATTCCTCGTCGACGAGGCCAGGCTCGACCGGATCGCCGCGGTTATCGAGCGCGCGTGGCCGGCGGAGATCCACAGCGACGACCTGCAAAGCCCGGCGCTGATCAGCGATGTCGAGCGGGCGCGCTCGGCGCTGCTCGAATCGCTCGACCTCTCCGAGCTGAACTGAGCAATTCCCGAAACGGGACGATTAGCGAAAAGTTACGCCGACTTTAACCTTGCCTGGTAGGACTTAAACGGCTCAAAACCGCCATCGACACGTTCCATCGTTAACGAATGGCAATGCTGAGCAAGATCGGTCGCCTTTTCCAGATCAAGACGCGCTTCGAGGCGTGGGTGGTGATCTATGCGCTCGCGCTCGGCGCGGTGTCGCGCGGCCAGTCCTATCTGGCGGAGTATCCGGGCTTCAGCGGCTGGCTGCTCGCCGCCGCCTGCACCGGAGTCGTGTTCCTGGCCGGCGCCAAGCTGCTCGATTCGGTCAGGCCGAGCGAAGCGCTGGTCGGCGCTTATCGGCCGGAGCCCCGCCTCACCTTCAGTCGTAATCCACCCACAACTCGCCGCCCGGGCCGCGATTCAGAGTCACCACTTTCGCGTCGCACAGGTTCACCCCCGACCATACGACCATCCGCCCGTCGGGCAGGGTCGCCTGAAGGTCGAAGGCACAATCGGGATTGGTGAAGGCGACGGCGCCGCGACCGCCCGACCTCGGCAGCGGCAGCGGAGCAACCGTCAGCGGCGCCCATGACTGGGTCCCGAAACGGCGCGCCATCAACCCCGTGAAGCTGATGTCGGTATTGTTGACGAGCGTGAAATTGGTCGCCTGAGCGGCGAGCGGCGCCGGGATCGCGCAAGCGAGGGCCGCAATGGCAAGCGCAAGAGTCTTCGTCTTCATGCCGCCGCTTATATACCGGCCGTGGCGGCGCTGCGAGTAGCTGAGCGGCCCTAGCTTAGCGCGACGTCGATCGTCGGGTAGACCGGCCAGCGGCGGCAGACGACCGTCGCGTCATTCCCCTGCCTCTGGCTCTCCGACAGCGGCAGTGCCGTCGAGCAGAAAGCACATTCCGCCAGCTGGCGGCCGATGATCCAATGACTTCGGCCGCAGCCGGGGCAGTGATTCGCTTCGCCTTCGCGATAAACCGCATGATAGCCGCGCACGTTCGGATCGAACGGGTCGCGGCCGGACTGGATAGGGCTGAACACAGCTCGTTTCCTTTCAATATCTTGGAGCGACAACGAGCGGTGTTTTCATATGTTTCCATCGGATCGTTGCTTTGCCGAAATCGCCGATGCATAACATTTGGCTTCGCAGTGCCGGGGGCTGTGGATATTAACCATCCTTTAGGGGTTCCCGCGCATCGTCCGCTCGACCGGAGGGGCATGAGCATGGAGTCGAACGAGCGCTATTATCGTCGTCGGGCGGTCGAAGAGCGGATCGCTGCCCAGCGAGCAGTCACCGAAGCGGCGCGGACCTGGCACGCCAAGCTGGCGGAAGATTTCGCGACTCGGGCGGCAGCCGCGACGGCAGCCGCGGTGACAACGACCAGCGCGGTCGCCTAACGCAGCAATCACATTCCCTGCGCTGGCTCGATGGCGTCGAGATCGGCAGGCTTGCCTCCCTTCTATAGCGTGCCTATGTGCGCCGCTCGCCTCGCTATCGAGGCGCGCGCCCGTAGCTCAGCTGGATAGAGCACCAGACTACGAATCTGGGGGCCGGGAGTTCGAATCTCTCCGGGCGCGCCATTTCCCTCCCCCGCCGGCAATTGCGTCGCCGCCTCGCGCTTCCTAGAGATTGCCGATGCGTCCCGCCTTCCTTGCAATGCTGCTGGCACTGTTCGGTTGCGCGACGAGCGCCGTCGACTCGCCGTCGCTGGCGCCGCGGCCGGCCGAGGCGATCGACCCGCGGCTGCCGGTCGAGGAGCCGGCCCTGCCGGCCAATGCCAACCCGCAACTGGCGGGGCAACTGAATGCCCTCAGTGCCCAGGCCATCGCTGGGGACGAAGCGTTTCGCTCGGCCGCCGACAAGGCGGAACGGCTGGCTGCGGCGGCGGGCCCTCCACAGAGCGAAAGCTGGATCGTCGCCCAGCAGGCGCTGGCCGCCGCGATTGCGGCGCGGGAGCCGGTGACGTCGGCGCTCGGCGACATCGATGCTCTCGGCGCCGAGCGGATAAATCGCTTGGGCGGGATTGCGGCCGCCGACCTGGCCGCGATCAATGCCGCCGCGGCCCGGGTCGCGGAGATCGACGAGCGCGAGGCGAGCGTGATCGCCCGGATACAGGCGATGCTCGCCAGCTAGCCGGCGATCAGCCGGGCGGCGTCCAGCGCATGATAAGTGAGAACGCCGGTAGCTTCGGCGCGCTTGAAGGCCAGCAACGTCTCGAGAATCAGCGCGTCGCGGTCGCCGGCTCCGGCCGCCGCGGCATGCTCGATCATCGCATACTCGCCCGATACCTGATAGCCGAAGGTCGGCACGCCGAACCGCTCGCGCACCCGCCAGATGATGTCGAGATAGGGCAGGCCCGGCTTGACCATCACCATGTCGGCGCCCTCGGCCAAGTCGAGCGCGACTTCGCGCAGCGCCTCGTCGCCATTGGCCGGGTCCATCTGATAGCCGCGCTTGTCGCCCTTGAGCCGGCCCTGGCTTCCAACTGCCTCGCGGAACGGGCCGTAGAAGGCCGAGGCGTATTTCGCGGCATAAGCCATGATGGCGACGTCCGAGTAGCCGTCGCGCTCGAGGGCCTGGCGGATCGCTCCGACCCGGCCGTCCATCATGTCCGACGGGGCGACAATGTCGGCGCCGGCCGCGGCCTGGACTAGAGCCTGCTCGACCAGGATTTTCACCGTCTCGTCATTGAGGACCCTGCCCGAGCCATCGACCAGGCCGTCGTGGCCGTGGCTGGTGTAGGGATCGAGCGCGACGTCGGTGAGAACGCCGATTTCCGGAACCGCATCCTTGATCGCCTTGATCGCCCGGCAGATGAGGTTGTCGGGGTTGAGCGCCTCGCGGGCGCCGTCGGTCCTGAGGTCGCCCGGCGTGTTGGGGAACAGGGCGATGCAGGCGATGCCAAGCCCCGCGGCCTCGCGCGCTTTGTCGGCAAGCCGGTCGACCGGCCAGCGGCTGACGCCTGGCAGCGCCGCAACCGGCTCCTCAGTCCCCTCCCCCTCGCACACGAACAAGGGCCAGATGAGGTCGCTCGGGTGCAGCCGGTGCTCGGCGAGCATCGCCCTCATCCAAGGGGTCGAGCGGCCGCGGCGCATGCGCAGCGAAGGGTAGGACGCGGTGTTCATGCCGCCTTCTTACCCGAGCCGCTCGAGCGCCGCACGATAACGCTCGGCCTCGGCGGTCTTGTCGGCATGGTCGGCGCGGGCCTTCTCGACCGCTTCCGGCTTGGCCCGTTCGGCGAAAGCCGGATTGGCGAGCCGCGCGGCGAGGCCATCGCGATCCTTTTCGGCGGCGGCGACCGCCTTGGCTAGCCGCGCTTTTTCGGCCTCCAGGTCGATGATTCCTTCGAGCGGCAGCGCATAGCTGGTCTCGTCGACGACGACCTGCGCCGCGCCCGATCCGTCGAACGCGGACAGCTGGATCGATTCGAGCCGGGCCAGGCGCGACAGCATCGCAAAATGGCGGTCGAGCCGATCGGCCGTGCGTTGCGGCGCGTCGGTTGCGAACAGGTGAAGCTTGGCCGCCGGCGGGACGTTGAGCTCGGTTCGCGCCGAGCGCACTTCGCTGACCAGTCGGATCAGCCAGTCGAGCTCCGCCTTGGCCTCGCGGTCGACCTCGGCTTCCGGCGCCGGCCATTTGGCGACGATCAATTCGTACGGGCGCTCACCCATTGCCGCCCACAGCTCTTCGGTGATGAACGGCATCAGCGGGTGGAGCATCACCAGGATCTGGTCGAACGCCCAGGCGGCGACGCGGCGGGTTTCCTCGTCGAACGCGCCTTTTATCAGCTCGACATACCAGTCGCAGAACGTTGCCCAGGTGAAGTGATAGATGGCGTTGGCCATGTCGTCGTAGCGCAGCTCGTCGAACGCGCGGTTGAGACGACCAAGCGTCTCGACGACTTCGCCGATGATCCAGCGATTGACCGGAAGCTCGGCCTCCGGCGCGGCGATGCTTTGGCTCGCGCCGACGCCGTTCATCTGCAGGAAGCGGGCGGCGTTCCACAGCTTGGTGGCGAAGTTGCGGTAGCCCTCGACGCGCTTCTCATCGAGCTTGATGTCGCGGCCCTGGCTTTCCATCGCCGCCAGCGTGAAGCGCAAGGCGTCGGCGCCATATTTGTCGATCAGGCCGAGCGGGTCGACCGTATTGCCCTTCGACTTGGACATCTTCTGGCCGAGCGCGTCGCGGACCAGGCCGTGCAAGTAGAGCGTCTTCCACGGCGGCTCGCCCATGAACTCGATCCCCTGCATCGCCATCCGCGCGTCCCAGAAGAACAAT
>CBIHLI010000042.1:0-8339 GCA_966210575.1 uncultured Sphingomonas sp. | reverse complement strand
CGCCCTGCTGGTGCTGGCGACCAGCGACCAGCCGAGCGGGGTGCTGTACGAGCCCGACGACGGCCGCGAGGGCGGGTGGAGCCACAAGCAATTGGCGGCGGCGATCGGCCGCGCCGTCGGGCGGAGCCATGTGTCGCTGTCGATGCCGCCGGCGATGCTGCGATTGGGCGCGGTGGTCGACCAGCTGGTGCGGCGCGAGCGGGCCAAGCTGTCGGCCGACCGAGCGGCCTATTTCAGTCATCGCGACTGGGCGGCGAAGCCCGAGCGGCGGCCGCCGGCGAAGCTGTGGGCGCCGCAGATCGACACCGAGCAGGGGCTGGCCGAGACCGCCGCCTGGTACCGCGCGCAGGGCTGGCTCTAGGTCTTACTCGAAATCGACGACCTGGTTGTCCATCGGCAGCTGGTTCAAATGCTCGCCGGTCAGCCGGTTCTCGATCCGCGCCGACTTGCCTTCCTCCATCGCATCCTCGTCGCCGAGGGTGACGACGCCGCTGCTGGTGAAGCGGCGGAAGACGTAGGGAAGGCCGTTGGAGTTGAGCGGCGAGGGCCCGTCCATCACGTGGAAATGGAGGTGCGGCGCGGTCGAATTGCCGGTGTTGCCGAGCAGCCCGAGCACCTGCCCCGCGGTCACCTTGTCGCCAAGCTTCGCCTTGAGGCTGCCGCGCTGGAGATGGGCGTAGAAAGCGTAAGCGCCGCCGCCGATATCGACGACCAGCATGTTGCCGCCGATCGCCTCGGTGCTGACCGGCTCGGGCGGTCCGGGAACCTGCTCGTCCGAGCCGTCCCACAGGTTGACGACGGTGCCGTCGGCGACCGAATGGATCGGCGCCCCGTAATAGCGCCAGCTCGACAGCTTCTGCTTGTCGCCTTCGTACATCCGGTTCTTGTCGTCGATCTGCTCCCAGTCGATGGCGAAGCGCTCGGGCGCCTGGATGACCCCGTTGACGGTGATGATCGCGCCGCGGTGCGGGGTGATCCGGTCGCAGCAGCCGTTAGTCGCCACCCAGTTCTTGCCGCGCAGCGGGGAGTCGATCACCCGCGCGGCCGGCCCGACCGGAGTCGCCGCGGCGGTGAAGGTGAAGGTCGCGGGGACCGGCAGTCCGGCGGGCAGGGGCCCGGGCTTGCCGTCCGGGCCGACGCCTTGCCGGGTAGCGGTGATCCGCGCCGCCAGTGATTGCGGGAGCGGCGCGCCGGCGGCGAAGCTGACGTCCATGAAGACGACGCCGGTGCCACCGCCCGGAAGCGTCGTTCCGTCGCCGGAGTAGAGCATCGTCATCTTGCGCAGCGCATCGCCGTCGAGCGACCACAGGACGTTGCCGGCCGGGTCGATCGCCTCGACCTTGTCGACGGTCAGGAACATCTTGCTCGCGTTCGACAGAAGCAATTCATAGGCCAGGTGGACACGGTTGTCGGCGCCGAGCACCGGGTGCGGTTGCATCAACGGCCGGACCACGACCGAGCTCAGCACTTCGTTGGATTTCAGGCTCTGGGCCAAAGCGGGCGAAGCCAGGCTCGCCGCCGCGACGGCCATCAAGGACAGAAAGCGCATTCCCCCCACGCTCCTCAACTGTTGAAGGACAAACCTAGCAGGTTGCAGCTTGGGCGCCAGACCGCTTGAATCGCCAGCATCCGCTTTCGCATCGCGGGCGCCAGGCTGACTTCAGGTCGTCCCCGACAGATTCCATCAGGCCGGCAATTCAATCCTCGAAGGGTACATGATCCGGCGTCATGATTCGGGCGATGTCCCGGAATATTGCGTTCGCGACGCCCGGCTCCGGCTTATCAGCCTGCAGCGGGACCCAGGCCACCACGGTGATATCCCGTTCCGGATAGTAGTAGTTCGCCGTATTGTATCCGGGCAGCCCGCCGGTGTAGCCGTACCATCCCGCGCTGCATCCGATGCCGAGGCCGAAACCCAGATTGCCATGGCCTGTCGGAACGCACGTCATTCTCGCCCGCTGCGTCTCCGGGCCGTTCGTTTTGCCGCTGACGTAGAGCTTCACCCATCGCGACATGTCGTGCATGTTGGAGACCATCTCGCCCGCGGCGCCCATCAACGACACCGGGATCGTGCCGCTGACATCCTCCCAGTCACGGTTGGCGTTCAGCCCATAGCCGTGCGCCCATGGATCGGGCATCGCCTGATCATTCGGATAGCTGGTGTGCGTCAGGGAGAAAGGCACCAGGAGGCGGTTGCGAATTTCGGTCGCAACGCTGTTCCCGGTGACGCTTTCGATGATCAAGCCGAGCAGCAGGTAATTGGTGTTGCTGTAATGGTATCCGGCACCGGGCGCGAAATAGGGCGGCTGCTTTACCGCCCATCCGATGACGGTGCGCGGATCGAACGCCATATCTGGCTTGATGTCCATGCGATTGATCTCGGGCGAATCATAAGCCTCGAACAGCCCGCTTCGCATCTGGGCCATCTGGCGCAGCGTGATGTGCTCGGCATTCGGGACGGTGACGCCGAGCGAAAATTTGCTGAGCGGATCGTCCAGGCTGAGCTTTCCCTCGTCGACCAGCTGCAGCAGGACACTGATGACGAAGGTCTTGGTGTTGCTCCCGATGCGAAAGTGATCCTCGGGCGTGAGCGCGCGATGCGTGGCGACATCGGCGTCTCCGTACGCACGGACGTAGCTGTTTCCCGAGCCATCCCAAACACCGACCAAGACGGCAGGGACCGGCGTCGTGCCTCCGTAAAGCTTCCGCCCCGTGGCTACCGCGGCGTCGATTGCGGCCTGCACGCGGGGATCGCTGGCGGAGGGTTGAGTCGTTGCCGGAGAACCGCAGGCGCAGAGGAGCAACGCACCGATCAGCGCGATCGCGGACGATAGCGCTTTCGCGCTGGACGGTGCAGTCCCACTCATATCGGTACTCCGGTCTGGGCGAATTCGACGTTCGAAGAGAGCCAGCCTTATGCCGAACCTGGAAATCGAACGCCAGCAGACCCTCGCAGGTGCCCGGGCGCCGCGCCTCGGAGTGTCCGCTTTCGACCCATTGCGGACCAGGCGGCGATCAAAGGGGATTCCGATCCTCCGTCACAACAGATGCCACAGGGCGGCCACTTCAACCGCGAACAGGGCAAAGATCACTGCCGTCCCGACGACGTTCAGGCGCAGTCTCGAACTCCCGGATCTCGGAAATAGCCACCACTGAAAGCTCCTGATGAACAGCGGCATCGTCAGCCAGGTCGTCAATGCCACGCTGATCGTGTTGCCGACGAACATGGCAAGCGACGAATTCAATCCGGCAAGATGCGGACTGAGGAAGCGGGTTTCGAGCATGACGATTGGGAAAAGCCCGAGCAGGACCAGCAGCGCGGCTTTCCAGTTTGGCGGGCCTTTACCGGTACTCGGATCGGTCGGGAACCAGCCTGGAAAGGAACTGTCCATGCGCTGCAAGTGCGCGTAATCGATCAGTGGCTGCGCTTCCTGAAGCAATGCAGCTCGCTCCGACGACTTCAGCCATTTATCGAGGTGCTCGGCGCTCGCGAAGCGCATCAACGTCGTCCAACCCAACTCACCCGCGAGAGGCGGCTGCACATACGAGCCCATGTAGCCGGGAAACTTCGACTGCGCCTGTTGAACCCTGGTTTCCCATTCCCGATACGCTTCCTCCTTGCCGGGCTTCACCTTTGTGACGATCACTTCAACGACACCGCCGTCCGATCCGGTTTCTTTTGCTTCCGTCTCGATTGACGATTTCTCCGCGAGCAGAGCCTGGGTCTCGCCGATCAGCGACTCCCAGGTCTGCGATTGCCGCCACGCATCGAGGCTTTGGCTATCGCGGAACCGAAGCCTCACCGTCCACGCCGAGCTCTGGGCACCGGCGGGAGTGATCTCGGAACTCAGGAAACCGTCGGATCCCGCCGCGCGCGTTAACGCTCTTGCCTGCCAAGCGGTGAAGTCATCCTCGACTCCCGGCCGGAGATGGAATTTCGCGACGAGAATTGCCGCGTTCAATGGCGTCGAAGACTTGGACATGACTCGGCGGTGGCACAGTCGACGGTTATATGCGATTGAAATACTCGCACTATTCGTTCTGCAGGCTCAGGGTTCGCGCCGCAGATGACCATAACATCGGGGGGAAAGCATGGCTGATACAGACGACGACCGGTTCATGGCTCGCGCCATCGAGCTCTCGCGCAAGGCCGCAATCATCGACAGTTCCGGCGGTGCGTTCGGCACGGTGATCGTCAAGGATGGTGAAATCATCGGTGAGGGCCGCAACTGCGTCGTCGCCGAAAACGACCCCACCTGGCACGGCGAGATCGAGGCCATCCGCAATGCGTGCAGGAAATTGGGCAGCTTCAGCCTCGAGGGCGCAACGCTTTATACCAGCGCGGAACCCTGCCCGATGTGCCTGGCGGCGACCTATTGGGCCGGAATCAAGTCCGTCTATTACGCGGCCACGATCGCCGACGCGCTGAAGTACGGCAATTTCGACGACAGCATGATCTACACCGAAATCAGGAAACCGGCCGACCAGCGGACAATGAAACTCACCCAGATCATGCAGCCTGAAGCGGTGGAAGTCTGGAAAGAATATTCCGAAAAGACGGATCGCGTTCAATACTGACTGGACCAAGGTCCGTGTTTTACCAGAGCTGCCGCCCGGCCGAATGTCGGGAGCTTAGGCGCGTGCGCGGTAACCTGGCGGAGCAAGTCCAGCGAGCCTGACCCGGAAGGCCTAGCCGGCGATGGTCAGCGCCACCCAGGCCCAGGCGAGTGCGGCGAGCATGAAGAGGACCAGCGCCGCGTGGACCCAGCGGCGGCCGGTGGCGATTAGCGCCGCGGCGATAACGACGAGGGTCAGGTTGCCGCTTGCCAGGATCAGGCGGCCGACGTCGGCCGCGGTCGTGTCGGGGGTCGCCCGGCGCAAGATGCTCGATACGGTCGCGCTGACGGCAAGCAACAAGAACAGGGTCCAAAAGTAGGTTCGGTTCTCGAGATAATAGGCCTTGAGGTCGAGTCCTTCGGCCGGGACCTCGTCCGGCAAGGCGGCGCTGGCGATAAAGAACAGGATCAGCATCGAAATGAAATGCGGGAGGAAGGCCCCAAGTGTGAACTGACTGGTCGACCGCCACACATCGAAGAATATCCACCAGAACTGAACGGTGCCGAGCAGAATCAGGAGCGCGACCGCGAGCGGCAGCC
The DNA here is from genome assembly GCA_966210575.1 of uncultured Sphingomonas sp. Lineage (GTDB taxonomy): Bacteria > Pseudomonadota > Alphaproteobacteria > Sphingomonadales > Sphingomonadaceae > Sphingomicrobium. Next base: position 3,183 of record CBIHLI010000042.1, on the reverse strand, counting down.
AGTCCCAACTGACGCGTCTGCGAGCGCGCAGCAGCCGATGCATGCTTGTCGCCAGATCTGTCACGGCGAGCGCGACGATGATCGACGCGAACGCCGCGACATATTCCCCCGCTGTCATGGCCGGGTTTCTATCGGCCCGCCCGCCGGTCGCCAAGACGGCGTTCGTCCCTTGCCCGCCGCCGCGTTACAGCGCAGGTTCGCGTGCAGGGGGATTTTCATGCGAACAGCAATCTCACGCTTTGTCGTCCTGGCACTATGGGCCGGCCCCGCACTCGCGGCCGAAGCGCCGCTTCGTCCCGACCAGGCGGCGTTCCGCGAGCTCTACGAGGAGCTGGTCGAGACCAACACGACTTTGAGCAGCGGCAGCTGCACGCTGGCCGCCGAGCGGATGGCGGCGCGGCTCAAGGTAGCCGGACTGCCGGACGGCCAGATCACATTGTTCGCCGACCCCCGCCATCCCAAGGAGGGCGGGCTGGTCGCCGTCTATCCGGGCACGTCGACGACGCTGAAGCCGATCCTGGCCATCGCCCATATCGACGTGGTCGAGGCCAAGCGCGAGGATTGGACCCGCGACCCGTTCACCCTGATCGAGGAGGGCGGCTATTTCTACGGCCGCGGAACCGCCGACGACAAGGCAATGGCGGCGATGCTGGTCGACACGTTGATCCGGTTTCAAACCTCCGGCCACAGGCCGAAGCGCGCGGTCAAGATCGCGCTGACCTGCGGCGAGGAGACCAACGGCGCCTTCAACGGAGTCGAATGGCTGGCGGCCAACAAGCGCGCGCTGATCGACGCCGAGTTCGCCTTGAACGAAGGCGGCGGCGGCACGTCGGACGGCAAGGGCAAGGTCGTCGAGCAGGCGATGCAGGTCGGCGAAAAGACCTTCGCCACCTACCGCCTCGAAACCCGCAACCCGGGCGGCCACAGCTCGGTGCCGCGGCCGGACAATGCCATCTACCAGCTGGCGCAGGCGCTGGTCCGGATCCAGGCGCATGAGTTCCCGCTCGAGATGAGCGAGACCACACGGACCTATTTCCGCGAGGCCGGCGCCGGCCGCAAGGATGCAACCGGAGCGGCGATGGTGGCACTCGCCGCAAACCCCGCCGACAAGGCCGCCGAGGCGATCGCCAACCGCGACCCGTTCCTCCATTCGAACCTGCGCACGACCTGCGTCGCGACGATGCTCGACGGCGGCCATGCGCGGAACGCGCTGGCGCAGCGGGCCGGCGCCTACGTCAACTGCCGGATCTTCCCCGGCCATTCGGTCGAGGAGATTCGGGCAGAGTTGGCGAAGGTCATCGCCGACCCGGAGGTGACGGTCACCGCTTTGGCGCCGCTGCGCCCGAGCCCGCCGGCGCCGCCGCTCGATCCCAAGGTGATGGGCCCGGCCAAGGCGCTGTCCGCGAAATATTTCCCCGGGGTGCCGGTCGTACCGGTGATGGCCAACGGCTACACCGACTCGACCTTCCTGACCGCTGCCGGAATCCCGGCCTACGGAGTTCCGGGCCTGTGGGGCGACCCCGACGGCAACGGGGCGCACGGGCTGAACGAGCGGATCGAAGTCCGCTCGGTCTATGTCGGCCGCGATTATCTCTACGACCTGATCGTCGCCTACGCCGAGTAGAAGCGCGGCCTCAGGCGCGCCGCAATCGAGCCGCATTGCGTTGCGATAGGGGCGAGCGCCGAATAGGGGCCTTTGGAATGACCGACCGCGACGAGACCTACGCCAAGATCCGCGACCTGATCGCGCCGTTCAACAAGAAGGGCGCGGAGGTCAGCGAAGCGACCCGCTTCCAGCAGGAGCTGGAGTGGGACAGCCTGACGGTGATGGACTTCGTCGCCTCGGTCGAGGATGAGTTCGACATCCTCATCAGCATGAACCGCGCGGCGGAGATCGAGACGGTCGGCGAGCTGGTCGACGCCGTGGGGCAACTGCAGAGCGAAGGGTGAGCGACCTCCTTGCCAAGTTCGACCCGCTGATCGAGCAGCGTCAGGCGCTGCTCGCGACCGGGCTGACCGACCCGTTCAACCTGGTCATGGAAAAGGTCGAAAGCCCGACCGTCGCCATCTGCAACGGCCGCCGGACGATCCTCCTCGGCACCTACAATTACATGGGCATGACGTTCGATCCCGAGGTCATCGCCGCCGGCAAGCAGGCGCTCGACGAGTTCGGGTCGGGAACGACCGGAAGCCGGGTGCTGAACGGCACCTATTCCGGCCATCGCGAATGCGAGGCCGCGCTTCGCGAATTCTACGCGATGGACCATGCGATGGTCTTCTCGACCGGATACCAGGCCAATCTCGGAATCATTTCGACCATCGCCGGGAAGGACGATTACATCGTCCTCGACATCGACAGCCATGCCTCGATCTACGACGGCTGCGCGCTCGGCAATGCCCAGGTCGTGCCGTTTCGCCACAATGACGTCGATGCGCTCGAGAAGCGGCTCAAGCGGGTCCCCGAGGGCGCCGGCAAGCTGGTCATCCTCGAAGGCGTCTATTCGATGCTCGGCGACGTCGCGCCGTTGAAGCAGATGGTCGCGGTGTCGAAGGCGAACGGCGCGACGGTGCTGGTCGACGAGGCCCATTCGATGGGCTTCATCGGCGAGCACGGCCGCGGGGTTGCCGAAGCCCAGGGGGTGATCGACGAGGTCGACTTCATCATCGGCACCTTTTCCAAGTCGGTCGGAACCGTCGGCGGCTTTTGCGTGTCCAACCACCCGAAGTTCGAGATCCTCCGGCTGGTGTGCCGGCCCTATGTGTTCACCGCCTCGCTGCCGCCGTCGGTGGTGGCGACCGCCGCGACCTCGATCCGCAAGCTGATGGACGCCGGCGACAAGCGCGCGCACCTGTGGGAAAATTCCAAGCGGCTCCACGCCGGACTGAAGGCGCTCGGCTTCACGCTCGGCACCGAGGAGCCGCAATCGGCGATCATCGCCGTGATCCTGCCCGATCTCGAAACCGGGGCGGCGATGTGGGAAGCGCTGCTCAAGGAAGGATTGTACGTCAATCTCGCCCGGCCGCCGGCGACCCCGGCCAACATGACATTGCTGCGCTGCTCGCTGTGCGCCGAGCATTCCAGCGACCAGGTCGAGGAGATCCTCGGCATGTTCGAAGCGGCGGGGCGGGCGACCGGCTGCATTTGAAGAGGACAGCCGCCTTCCGTCGCGCCGCAGACATGGC
>CBIHLI010000041.1:0-8347 GCA_966210575.1 uncultured Sphingomonas sp. | reverse complement strand
CCGTGCCGGTCATCATCCAGACGGTTCCGGTGCAATTGCCGAACGTCCGCTACGAGCCGACGACGACCAAGCCGGAGAACGTCTCGCTGACGGTCCGCGGCGGCCCCGGCGGCACCTGCGAGGTCTATTGGAACATGACCAAGGTCAACAGCGAGGAGCTGCTCAACCGGGCGGTGAAGAAGCTCGAGGACCAGATCGCGGCTGTCGGCGGTGTCGAGAACCTCACCGAGGAGACGATGCCGGAAGCGCATATCCGCGGCGACGTCGACACTCCGTACCGGTGCATCGGCGGTGCCGTCTTCACCATGCAGCGCGCGGGCTTCGCGCGGATCGGGTTCATTTCCGAGCCGCCGCCGCTCTCCGGCGTCCGCGCAGGATAGGAGTTCCTTTTAATGGCAATGCAGACCAGCACCGACAACCCTAAGGGTGAGCCGATGATGGACATGAACGTTGTCCCTTTGATCGACGTGCTCCTGGTGCTGCTGATCATGTTCATCATCACCATCCCGGTGCAGTCGCACGCGGTGAAGCTGGACCTTCCGCAGGACCAGACCGACATGCCGCCGCCGCCGATCGACCCGGTGAAGAACAAGGTCGTGGTGACCGCCTCGAACCAGATATTGTGGAACGGCGCCCCGGTCTCGCCACAGCAGCTTCGGCTGTATCTCGACGCGACCCAGCAGATGGACCCGATTCCGGAGCTTCACCTCCAGCCGGAGCCCAATGCTCGCTATGAGCTCGTCGACGAAGTCCTCGCCATCACCAAGCGTGCCCACGTCGAGAAAATGGGCTTTGTCGGCAACGAGGCCTACGCGACTTTCTGATCGGCATTTCGATACTTTCCTCTTGAAGGGCGGCCGGCGGGCCGCCCTTTTTCGTTGCCGCCGCCACTGGCGCTGACCAGTGGCTCATGCCATTCAGCCCGGAGGATGAGCCAGGTGCCCGATTTCGCCGTCGTGATCCTCGCCGCGGGCCAGGGGACGCGGATGCGTTCCGACACGCACAAGGTGCTGCACCCGATCGCGTCGCAACCTCTGCTTCTGCACCTGCTCGACCGGGTCGACGGCCTCGGCGCAAGCAAGCGCGTGGTCGTGGTCGGCAAAGGCCGGGACCAGGTCGAGCGCACCTTGAGCGAGCGCGACGTCGCGGTCGCTCACCAGGCCGAGCAGAAAGGCACCGGGCACGCCGTCCTGCAGGCGAAGGATTCGCTAAGCGGCTATGACGGTGCGGTGCTCGTCCTTTATGGCGACACCCCGTTCGTCGAACCGGCGACCTGGGCCCGGATGCTCGAGCGGCTCAATGGCGCCGACGGTCCGGGGATCGTCGTGCTGGCTTCGAAGCCAGCCGATCCCGGCGCCTATGGGCGGATCATCCTCGGCGAGGGCGATCGGATCGCCAAGATGGTCGAGTATCGCGACGCCACCCCGGAGGAGCGCGAGGTCCGCCTGTGCAACTCCGGAATGATGGCGATTCGGGCGCCCGACCTGCTGCGCTGGCTCGGCCAGGTGAAGAACGACAATGCCGCCGGCGAATATTATCTGCCCGACGTGGTCAATATCGCGGCGTCGGAGGGGCGCGAGGCGGTGGTGATCGAGGGCGACCCGTACGAGACCGCCGGGGTCAACAGCCGCGCCGAGCTTGCTCATCTCGAGCTCGAATGGCAGCGCCGCCGCCGCGAGCAGGTGCTCGACGAAGGCGCGACCCTGATCGACCCTGAAAGCGTGTGGTTCGCTTATGACACGAAGCTCGGCCGCGACGTCACGGTCGAGCCGCACGTGGTGTTCGGCCCCGGCGTCGAGGTGGCCGACGGAGCGACCATCAAGGCCTTCAGCCACATCGAAGGCGCGATCATCGGCACCCGCGCCTCGATCGGGCCGTTCGCCCGGATCCGTCCCGGCACCACCCTCGGCGAACGATCGAAAGTCGGCAATTTCGTCGAGCTCAAGAACGCCAAGGTCGCCGCCAGCGCCAAGGTCAATCATCTGTCCTATGTCGGCGATGCCGAAATCGGCAGCGGCGCCAACATCGGCGCCGGCACGATCACCTGCAATTACGACGGCTTCGGCAAATATCGGACGGTCATCGGCGAGGGCGCCTTTATCGGCTCGAACACCGCCTTGGTGGCGCCGGTGACGATCGGCGACGGCGCCATCGTCGGCGCCGGGTCGGTCATCACCAGCGACGTCGACCCGGACAGCCTGGCCGTGGAGCGAAGCGAGCAGAAAGGCGTCGCCGGCTGGGCGAGGCGGTTCCGCGATCGGATGACGAAGAAGGCCGCGCAATAGATGTGCGGGATTGTCGGGATCGTCGGGGACAAGCCGGTCGCGTCGCGGCTGTTCGACGGCCTCAAGCGGCTCGAGTATCGCGGCTATGATTCGGCCGGGATCTGCACGGTCGACCGCGGCAAGTTCGAGCGGCGCCGGGCCGAGGGCAAGCTCGAGAATTTGAAGCGCGAGCTCGACGCCCATCCGCTCGCCGGAACGGTCGGGATCGCGCACACCCGCTGGGCGACCCACGGCGCGCCGACCGTCGGCAACGCCCATCCGCACATCGTCGGCCCGGTCGCCCTGGTCCACAACGGCATCATCGAGAACTTCAAGCCGCTTCGCGACGAGCTGATCGCGCAAGGGCGCAAGTTCGAAAGCGAAACCGACACCGAGGTCGTCGGCCATCTCGTCGCCCGCGAGATGGAGGGGGGAATGGGCCCGCAGGAGGCGGTCGCCGCGATCCTGCCGCGACTGCAGGGCGCCTTCGCCATGGCCTTTCTGTTCCGCGACCATCCCGACCTCGTGATCGGCGCGCGAATGGGCGCCCCGCTGACCGTCGGCTACGGAAAAGGCGAAAACTACCTGGGATCGGACGCGATCGCGGTGGCGCCCTGGACCCAGCGGATCGCTTATCTCGAGGAAGGCGATTGGGCGGTGGTCCGCCGCGACGGCATCCACATCTTCGACCGCGACAATGCACCCGTCGAGCGCGAGATCGTCGAATCCGGCGCGACATCGACGCCGGTCGAGAAGGGCAATTACGGCCATTACATGCAGAAGGAGATCTTCGAGCAGCCGATCGTCGTCGCCCAGACCCTGCAGAGCTATATCCGCCCGTTCGAAGGCGAGGTCGCGCTTCCCGACATCAGCTTCGACCTGGCCGCGATCGACCGGATCACCATCGTCGCCTGCGGCACCAGCTATTACGCCGGTCTCGTCGCCAAATATTGGATCGAGCAATTCGCCCGGGTCCCGGTGGACATCGATGTCGCTTCCGAGTTCCGCTATCGCAACCCGGTGCTCGAGCCGGGTGGGCTGGCGCTGTTCGTCAGCCAGTCGGGCGAGACCGCCGACACGCTTGCCGCGCTTCGCCACGCCAGGGCCGAGCAGCAGCGGATCGCGGTGGTCGTCAACGTTCCGACCAGCTCGATGGCGCGCGAGGCCGACCTGCTGCTCCCGACCCACGCCGGTCCCGAGATCGGGGTCGCCTCGACCAAGGCGTTCACCTGCCAGCTGGCCGTGCTGGCCGCGCTCGCCGCCAACCTCGCCTGCGCGCGGGGCGTTATCGGCCGCGACGAGGAGCGCGACATCGTCGCCGACCTCCAGCAGGTGCCAGCCGCGCTCAACGCGGCGCTCGGCCATGACGACGACATCGCCGCCATGGCGCATCTCGTCGCGCCCGCCCGCGACGTCCTCTACCTCGGCCGCGGCCCTTATTATCCGATGGCGCTCGAGGGCGCGCTAAAGCTCAAGGAAATCAGCTACATCCATGCCGAAGGTTATGCCGCTGGAGAAATGAAGCACGGACCGATCGCGCTGATCGACGAGGACGTCCCGGTGATTGTCCTGGCGCCGTCCGGGCCGCTGTTCGAGAAGACCGTCAGCAACATGCAGGAAGTGCGCGCCCGCGGCGGCAAGATCATCCTGATCAGCGACGCTCGCGGCATCGAGGAAGCGGGCGAGGGCTGCCTGGCGACAATCGAAATGCCCGAGGTCCACCCGCTTATCGCGCCGATCGTCTATGCGGTGCCGGTGCAGCTGCTCGCCTATCACGTGGCGGTGCTCAAGGGCACCGACGTCGACCAACCCCGCAATTTGGCGAAGAGCGTCACCGTCGAATAATCAGGCGGCGGCGCGCTTCGCGCGCAAGTCGCGCACGTGGCGGCTGAGCCGCTCGTAGAGGAAGTCGATCACCGTCCGCACGCGCGGCGTGTGGCGCACCCGCTCGTGCGTGAACAGCCACAGGATGCGGCCATGATTCTCGCGCGGCGGCAGGCAGCGGACGAGATCGGGTTCGGCATCTGCGATGGCGCACGGCAGAACCGCGATCCCGAAGCCGGAACGGACGCCGGACAGCAGCCCGCCGGATGTCGCATGGTGCATCGCCACCTGCTGCTCCAGTCCCAGCGCTTGCAGCCAGGCCTGGTAGTGGACCCACAGATTGCCGCCGCCGCCGCCGATGAACGGGTGTTGGTTGAGATCCTTCAGGCTGGCGGGGACCCCGTGACGAGCCGCATAGTCGCGGCTGCAGTAGAGGGCCCAGTCGTCGACGCACAGCTGGCGCCCGGCCAGGCCCGCCGGCTGGCTCCGGCTCTTGGTGCTCCGGAGTGAGATATCGGCCTCGCCGGCGCCGAGATCGCGGATTTGCTGGCTGGTATCGAGGTCGATGACGATTTCGGGGTGAAGCTCGCGCAGCTCGGTCAGCAACGGAGCGAGCAGTGTGATCGCATAGATTTCCTCGGTGGTGATCCTGACCGTTCCGCTGAGATCGCGCGCCGCGCCTCCCGCCGCCTCCGCGAAGCTGTTCGCGGCCAATTCGACCTGCTCGGCCTGTCGGAGCAGCTGCTCGCCGGCGGGGGTCAGAACGTAACCCGCCTGACGCTTTTCGAAGAGCGGCAAGCCGACCGCCCGTTCCAGTGCCGCAGTCCGCCGCGCCACCGTTGTCTGGCTGACCCGCAGCGCGCGGCCGGCGGCAAGAGTGCTGCCTTCCCGCGCGACGGCAAGGAAATAGCGCAGGTCGTTCCAGTCGAACATGGTGAGCGATCCTAGCGTTTCGATCGAGGGTCGACGTTCTGCAATATTGCAGAATGATAGCACGACATCGTGGCTGACGTAAGTTTCGAATCGGGACTAATTGGAAGGTCGCTTTAGAAGCAGAAGGAAGCGACCATGTCCGCCATTCGTATCGTCATCGCCTCGGCATTGATCACCGCCGTCGCCATCAAGGCGGTTCCGGCTCTCGCCGAGCCGACCGTCGCCCAAGACGTCAATGTTAGCGTCGTCCAGACGGCCGATCTGAACCTGTCCACCGCTGCCGGACGGCGAGCGCTCGACCAGAGGCTGGTCATCGCCGCGCATGAGGTGTGCGGCAAGGCGTCGGATCTCGATCTCAAAGGCAAGAACACGGTGCGACAATGCCGCTCCGATGTCCTGGCTAAGGCGCGCACCAGGAGCGAGCAGCTGGCCAGCCGCAACGGCACGATCGTCGTCGCCGCCCGACCCTAGCGCAGGCTTGCTCCCCAGCCGAAGCGCACCTAGGCCGCCGTTCATGAAAGTGAGCGGCGGCTGTCATTGCGGGGCGGTACGGTTCGAGGCCGAGGTTTCCGGTCCGCCGGTTCCGGCGCTCGACTGCAATTGTTCGGTGTGCCGGATGACCGGATTTATCCACGTCGTCGTGCCGCACGAACGCTTCGAGCTGCTCACCGGCCGCGACGCCTTGACCAGCTATCGGTTCGGCACGGGTGCGGCCGAGCATCTGTTCTGCCGCCGTTGCGGGGTGAAGAGCTTCTACCAGCCGCGCTCGCACCCCGATTCGTGGAGCGTCAACGCCAGGTGCCTCGATGAGCCGCCCGAGCTTGCGATCGAAGCGTTCGACGGCCGCAACTGGAGCAGCGCGAAGGCCAATCTCGACGCGCAGGGTTAGCGGGGCTAGGCCCGGCGAATGCACCGCCCGCTTCGCCTCACGCTCGACCGGGCCGCGCTTAAGCACAATTGGCACTGGCTCGAGGATCGCGCCGGAGTGCCCGCCGGGGCGGCGATCAAGGCGGACGGCTACGGGATCGGCGCACGCGAGACGATGCGGACGCTGTACGACGCCGGCTGCCGGACCTTCTTCGTCTCGACCTATGCTGAAGCCGAGGACCTTGGCCCGGTTCCGGGCGATTCTTCGCTCGTCGTCCTGCACGGGGTCGGCGCGGACGATGCCGATACCGCCGTGCAGTCGACCGCGCGGCCGGTTCTCAACAGCATCGAGCAGGTCGCGCGTTGGAAGCAGATCGCGCCCGACCGGCGGTGCGATGTGATGATCGACACGGGCATGAACCGGCTCGGCCTCGAGCCCGAGGACGTCGGTTGCGTCGAAGGTCTCTCGATCGCCACGCTGCACAGCCATCTGGCCTGCGCCGACGAGCCCAGCGACATGAACGCGCTCCAGCTTAAGCGCTTTTCCGAGCTGAAGGCGGCCATCCCGGCCGAGCGTTACAGCCTGGCCAATTCGGCAGGCATTTGCCTAGGGCCCGACTATAGCTTCGACCTCGTTCGTCCCGGCCTCGCGCTGTACGGCGGAGTTCCTCGCCCCGAGGCCGATGGAAACATCCGCCAGGTAGCTCGGGTCGAGGCTCAAATCGTTCAGCGCCGCACAGTTCGCGCCGGCGAAAGCTGCGGCTACGGCGCCGCCTTCGCCGCCGTCGCCGACACCGAGGCGGCGATCGTCAACATCGGTTACGCCGACGGCTACCTTCGCGGCTTCTCCGCCCGAGGAACGGCATTTGCCGGCGAATTCGCGTTACCGGTACTGGGCCGGGTTTCGATGGACCTGGTCGCTCTGGGGTGCGACGCCGCCGCGGATCTCAAGGAAGGCGATTGGGTCGAGCTCGATTACGATTTGCCGACCGCCTCGGAAGCCTCCGGCCTCAGCCAGTACGAGCTTCTGACGACGCTCGGTTCGCGCTTCGAGCGCCGCTGGGTCTGACCTTCGGCGCCGGAGTCTTCGGCTTGTAGCGGCACAGGTCCGCGACCACGCAGCGCCAGCATTCCGGGGTCCGCGCCTTGCAGACATAACGGCCGTGCAGAATCAGCCAGTGATGCGCATCGCGCCGGAACGGCTGAGGCACGATTGCGTCGAGCTTGGCCTCGACCTGGTCGGGCGTCTTGCCAGGCGCCAGGCCGGTCCGGTTCGAGACCCGGAACACATGGGTGTCGACGGCGAAGGTTTCCTCGCCGAACGCCGTGTTGAGAACGACATTGGCTGTCTTGCGGCCGACCCCCGGCAAGCTCTGAAGCTTCTCGCGAGTGCGCGGCACCTCGCCGCCGAAGTCGCGGATCAGCGCCTCGGACAAGGCGATCACGTTCTTCGCCTTGGTATTGAACAGCCCGATCGTCTTGATCTGTTCGCGAAGCCGATCCTCGCCGAGCGCGATCATCTGCCTCGGCGTTTGCACGTGCTTGAAAAGCTCGCGGGTGGCGAGGTTGACTCCGGCGTCGGTCGCCTGCGCCGAAAGGACTACGGCGACCAGCAACGTGTAGGGGTTGCTGTAGTCGAGCTCGGTCGTCGGCGCCGGATTGTCCTCGGCCAGTCGGCGGAAAAACTCGAAAACCTCCGCCGTCTTCACAACTGATCGACGACGTCGCGCATCGAATAGAGACCGGCCGGTTTGTCGATCAGGAACCGCGCCGCCGCCAGCGCTCCGCGAGCGAAGATCATCCGGTTCTCCGCCCGGTGCGACAGGATCAGGCGCTCGTCGGGGCCGGCAAAAATCACATCATGCTCGCCGGCTACGGTTCCGCCGCGCAACGACGCGAAGCCGATCGAGCCGGGTTCGCGCTTGAGCCCGGTGCCGTCGCGCCCACGGTCCGCGCTTAGCGGGCCGCCGCGCCCACGCGCCGCCGCCTCACCGAGCGCCAGCGCGGTCCCAGACGGCGCGTCTGCTTTGTTGCGGTGATGCATCTCGACGATCTCAATATCCCACTCGGCGCCGAGCGCCCGCGCCGCCCGCTCGACGAGATCGGCTAGGACGGCGACCCCAAGCGATGTGTTGGCGGCGCGAAGCACCGCAACCTTTTTCGCCGCCTCGGCGATATGGGCATCTGAATCCTCATTGAGGCCGGTGGTGCCGACCAGGATTGGCAATCCGGCAGATACGGCCCGCTCGAGGTTTTCCTCGAGCGCCGCCGGCGCTGAGAAATCGACCAGGACATCGCCGCGTTCCTGGTCGATTACGAAGCGCGAATCCCGCTCGACCGCGGCGGCAATCGCTTGCCCCAACCGCCCGTTGGGCGCGATCAGCGAAATCCGGATCGGCTGGTCGGCGCTGCGCATCGCCGCGAGTGTTAGCGGAGCCGTTCCTGCAGGGCCAGCGCGG
>CBIHLI010000040.1:0-8444 GCA_966210575.1 uncultured Sphingomonas sp. | reverse complement strand
GGGGATGTGGGCCCGGAGAAACTCGTCGCGGCCGTTGCGGCCGGTCGCCGGCATGTGCCAGCTGCAATCGACGACGGTCAGGCCGGGCTCGCCGAGATGTTCGGCGAGCCAGTCGGTTGAGACGAGCGATTCCATTTCGCCAGGATAGGCTACAAAGGCCGGCGATGGCGACCCAGGACATCAAGCTTCATCCAAGCTGGCGCGAGCCGCTGCGGGGCGAGTTCGACCAGCCCTACATGGCCGATCTCAAGCGCTTCCTGGTCGACCAGCGCGCCGACGGCCGGACGATTTACCCGCGCGCCTGCGACTGGTTCCGGGCGCTCGACCTGACTCCGCTCGACAAGGTCCGGGTCGTGATCCTCGGCCAGGACCCATACCATGGTCCGGGCCAGGCCCACGGCCTGTGCTTCTCGGTCCCACCCGACGTCCGGCCGCCGCCGAGCCTCAAGAACATCTTCAAGGAGCTCGAGAGCGACCTTGGAATCCGGCCGGCGGAGCACGGCTTCCTCGAGCATTGGGCGAGCCAGGGTGTGCTCCTGCTCAACAGCGTGCTGACGGTAGAGATGGGCAGCGCAGCGTCGCATCGGATGCGCGGGTGGGAGCGGTTCACCGACGCGGTGGTGCGGCTCGTGAACTCGAAGCCGGAGCCGGTGGTGTTCATGCTGTGGGGCAGCTATGCGCAAAAGAAGGCCGAGTTTGTCGACACTTCGCGGCACTTGGTGCTGAAGGCGGCGCACCCGTCGCCGCTTAGCGCCCACGCCGGCTTTTTCGGCTGCCGGCATTTCTCCCAGGCCAACCGCTTCCTCGAGGAGCGCGGCCGGGAACCGATCGACTGGGCGTTGCCGCAGTGCGAGACCGGCGGGTAAAGGGCGAGCCATGGACCCCAAGCATCTCGGCAAGACCAGCGCCCTTCCCGCCTCTCCCGAAGAAGCCGTGCTCGACTATGTGCCGAACCCGCGGCCGGGCGAGCCATACCTTGTGCGCTTCGCAGCGCCCGAGTTCACCTCGCTTTGCCCGGTCACCGGCCAGCCCGACTTCGCCCACCTCGTGATCGACTATGTCCCCAGCGAAACAATCGTCGAGAGCAAGAGCCTCAAATTGTTCCTCGGCGCGTTCCGCAACCATTGCGGCTTCCACGAGGACGTGACCGTCGGAATCGGCCAGCGGCTGGCGCAGGAGATGGAGCCCGAATGGCTGCGGATCGGCGGCTATTGGTACCCGCGCGGCGGCATGCCGATCGACGTCTTCTGGCAGACTGGCCCGCCGCCCGAGGGGCTATGGATACCCGACCAGGGCGTGCCGCCGTACCGGGGGCGCGGCTGATCTATCGCGGCGCGGCCTGCGTCGGCATCTCCGGATCCAGTGGCCCGAGCGCGACCGCTGCGCGGCGGCGGGTCCAGCCGTAGAGCCAGACCGTCAGTCCGACGAACAGCAGGATTCCGACAGGTGCAGCCCAGCTTGCCTCCTCGGTGATCGCCAGCACGTCAGGATTGTCGGAACCCGCGACGAGCCCTGCGAAAACGACGTTGAACAGGCTGTCGCCGACGATCAGGCCGGTCGCGCTGAGGACTCCAAGGCGCTCGGCGAAGCCGGGGTCGGCCTGGCGGGCTGCCCAGCGGTTGTAGAAATAGCCGATCACCGCGCCGACGACGATCAGCGCCGTCACCCCGACCGGCAAATAGATGCCCATGCCGACGCCGAGCGGTGGCAGCGCCCAGTCCCGCTTGCGGCCGCGCAGCAGCTCATCGACGACAACGGCGGCAACGCCGATGACCGCGCCGAGGCCGATCAGGTCCCAATCGAGATTATGGCCAAGCACGCCTTGGGCAATCGCGGAGATCAGCGCCGCCTGCGGCGCTGCGAGCGCGTCTGGCCCGGCGCCCGGAGCGCCGACGAAGCCGAAGCTCTGGTTGAGCATGTTGAGGATCGGCGGGATGACGACCGCGCCGAAGATTACGCCGAGAACCAGCGAGAATTGCTGCCGCCACGGAGTCGCGCCGACCAGCTGGCCGGTCTTGAGGTCCTGGAGATTATCGTTGGAGATGGTGGCGACGCCGAACACCACCGCTGTAACGAACAGTGCAAAAGCTACGAGGGCCTGGGTCGAGTCGGCGCCTGCTCCTGGAAACAGCAGCGACAGGATGATCGCGATTCCGACGACGGACAGAATTCCGACTCCGGATATCGGGCTGTTCGAGGCGCCGATCAGGCCCGCCATGTAGCCGCACACGGCGGCGATGATGACGCCCATGACGAGCACGTAGGCGATGCTGAGGCCGAGCGTTGCGACCGGGTCGGAGGCGATCGGCTCGGCGGTTGCAAAAGCGGTGAGCAGCAGCCCGATCGGGATCATCGACAGGATGATCACCGCACCAACGATGGTGATCGGAATGTCGCGTTCGGTCAGGGCGACGCTCTCTCCGCCGCCAATCCGGCGGGCGCGGGCGGAGCCGAGCGCCGCCACGATTCCCCTGGCGATCGGGCCGATGACCTTGAGCAAGGTCCAGACCGCGGCGATTCCGATCGCTCCCGCGCCGACGAACCGGACCTTGTCACGGAACATGGTTCCGACGAAGTCGGCGAGCTCGGTTCCGGCCGGCGGCCCGACGACTGTGAAATAGGGCAGCAGGACGATGTAGCCGATGATGATTCCGGCGAGCATCGCCAGGCCGACGCTGAGGCCGACGAGATGGCCGACGCCGATGTAGGCAAACGACATGAAGCTCGACAGCGTCGTCGCGCCCGCCCCGATCTTGAACGTGCCGGCAACCTGCTCGGCGACCAGCCTCAGCTTGCCGAGCAGCGGATAGGCGGCCGACATCAGCGAGGCGAGGATCATCGCCTTGAGGCCCCGCCGGTTTTCCTCGGCTCCGCCGACTCCGGCGCCGACCTTCAGGACTTCGGCCGCGGCGACGCCTTCGGGATAAGGCAGGTCGCTGCCGGTCACCAGCGCGCGGCGAAGCGGCACCGAATACATGACTCCGAGGATTCCGCCGATCGCGATCAGCGCGACCGACAACCAGTAGGGAAAGCCGGTCCACCAGCCGACGATGACCAGGCCGGGAAGGACGAACACGATCGCCGACAGCGTCCCCGCCGACGAGGCGATCGTCTGAACGATGTTATTCTCCTGGATCGTCGAGCCGGTGAAGAACCGAAGCACCGCCATCGAGATCACCGCCGCCGGGATCGACGTCGCGAAGGTCAGGCCGGCGCGAAGCCCGAGATAGACGTTGGCGGCGGTGAACAGCACCGTAATCAGAGCGCCGAGGACGATCCCGCGAATGGTGAGCTCCCTGACTCCGGCCGGGCGGATCAGGGGCGCGTCGGTTGCAGTCGCCATCCAGTCTCTCTCTTTTTATCCGTGAATCAGTGTTTGCCGGTGCTTCGCTCGGGCGTCGGCACCGGGCTGGAATGCCGGCGGACCACTTGCCAGCGTCCGTCCTCGCACACCCAGACATCCGTCAGAAGCACGCAATCCTCGATCGGCCGGCCAAGGTAGGTAACCCGCCACCGAGCCTCGACAGTTCCGACCATCACATTCTCGAACACGGCAGCGTCCTGGACGTCGAGATCGATGCTGATCAGCTCGCGCTTCTGGATGGCTTCGAGCCATTCCTCGCGCGACAGCATGAAAGCGCCGCTCGCCCGGGTGCCGATCAGCGTGAAGCGGGGATGGATCAACGATCGCAGGCGGTCGATGTCGCCCGCGCACAAGGCATCGCGCCACTCGCGTTCCACCGAATCGATGAGGTCGCAATTGCTGTCTTTCACGGCTCGGCCCGCTTGAAGGTGATCCGGGTGTCATAACGATGCATGACGAAAGATGCGCCGTCCAAAGTCAGCTCCTGGCCCTGAAATGCAGCCTTGCCCATGTCATTCGGCTCAAGCTTGAAAACGAGGCGGTGACCGCGATCCGGGCTGAGCTTCACCGGATCGCCGCCCGTAGCGTAAATCGGCAGCAGCAACTTGACCGCGGTTGCCCGCCGCCCGCTGGGGATCGGCACCCGCCCCTCGTCTTGCGTCGACAGCAAAACCGGTTCGTCCGTTCCCTCGAGGGTCAGCTCGACGTTGAGCGGGCTCCAGCTGAAATTCGGACTGTCGATGGCGACGAAGAGCTGACCCGCGAGAGCGGCGTCGTCACGCACGAGCGCGAAGGCCGGTTCTTTCGGGGCGGGGTTGGTGGTCAGCCGGACCGTCGTTCCGTCGAACGTCCAATCGCCCTCGGCTCCCTCCGAAACCGCGCCATAATCGAGCTGATAGCGAAAGTGCCCGCCGGGCTGCAGCTCGAGGGCGGCCGCCACCTCCATCTGGTTTGAGACATAGAGGCCGGCGACATCGGTCGGCTCCGGAGCAGCGGCCAGCACCCAGGCGGTCGCGGCAAGGATCATCGGCCGCGCCCGTCAGGCGTACCCCAAATGGGTCCGGTTGAGGAAGCTGCCTTCGCCACCGCGACACAGTTGCGAAACTGTACGCGTCGCGCAAGCGCTAGATGTGCGCGGACCTAGCCGCCGGTGATGTCGATCCCGACGAAGGCCTCGGGTGAATTGCCCCGCTTGATCAGCATCAGGACGCTGTTCCGTCCCGCCCGGCGCGCCGCTTCTACCGCGGCGAGGACTTGGGCCGGAGTCGTCACCGGCTGCCGGTTGACCGACAGGATGACGTCGCCGCGCTGCAATCCCTTGTCGGCGGCATCGCTTGCCGGGTTGACCGCGGTGATGACCACACCGCTGGTCCCGGCCGGAAGGTTGAGCGCCCGCGCGATCTGCGGAGTGACCGGCTGCAGCGACAGGCCAAGCGCCTGGCTGGAGGGCAGGGTCGTACCGCTGTCCGGTGGAGTTCCTTCATCGCCCTGGCCGAGCTGGCGGGTGAGCTCTTCTTCGGTCGGCCGCTGCTCGACGGTCACCTGGACGGTCATTCGCCGGCCGCCGCGGATGATTTCCACCGGAATGCGCGAGCCGACGCGGGTGTTGGCGACGAGGTAAGAGACGGTCTCGTCCGGAGTGACGGCCTTGCCGCCGACCGAGAGAATGACGTCGCCCTGCTGGATTCCAGCCTTGGCCGCGGGCGTCCCGGGCTGGACCGTCCGAACGATCTCGCCGCGATCCTTGGGCAAGCCGAGCGATCCGGCAATGTCCTCGTCGACCGGCTGCAGGCCGACACCGAGATAGCCGCGCGACGGCCGCTCACCGCGGCGCAGCGCGTCGATCACGGGCTTTGCAAGCTCGGCCGGAATGGCAAGGCCGATGCCGACGTTGGTCCCGGTCGGCGAGATCAGCGCCGTGTTGATTCCGATGACGTTGCCGCCCAAGTCGAACATCGGGCCGCCGCTATTGCCCATGTTGATGGCAGCGTCGGTCTGGATGTAACGGTCGTAGGCGCCGGCGCCGGTAATCCCGCGGTGAAGCGCGGAGATGATCCCGGCCGTGACCGTGCCGCCCAGTCCGTAGGGGTTGCCGATCGCCAGGATCCAGTCGCCGACCCGGGCATGGGTGCTGTCGCCCCAATTGACGTAGGGCAGGTTGGTGGCGTCGATCTTGAGCAGAGCGAGGTCGGCGAGCTGGTCGCGGCCGATGATCCGCGCCGTATATTCCTTGCGGTCGGTGAGTGTCACCGTGACAGTGTCGACGGTGCCGCTGCCGTTGGCGCCCTGGATCAAATGGTTGTTGGTGACGATGTAGCCGTCAGGCGAGATGATGAACCCGGAGCCGAGCGAGCCGGATTCCCGAGTCCTGGGACCGCCCTGTTCGGGAACCGGCGCCCCGAACTGCCGAAACAGCTCCTCGAGCGGATCGACCTGCTGGCGAACCGCGACCCGCTGCTTGGTCGAAATGTTGACCACCGCCGGCTGCAGCCGAGCGGACAGGTCGGCGAAGGACATCGGCGCACCCGAAGGCGCCAGGGCGGCCGGAGCGTTCTGCGCGGTCTGCGCCCCGACGGGGCCGGCCACGATGGAGAACGCCGTTCCACCCAATAACAAGGCCGTCGCGACCCCATAGGCATAGCGCACTTTTCCGGACTCCTTCGATTTCATCTTCATACCCTGGTCTGGAATCTTCACCGCTGAATCAGGTTTGCAGAGTGAACGCAATTTGAACCGGTTAACGCCCCGGTTCTGTGAACGCCCTCAGATAGTCGTTCTGCGGCGAAAGGATAACGGTGCTTCCGGCCGGACGCTCCGTACCGTCACCCAAAAAGGTCGTCCGATAAGACTGCATCGCCCGATAAAAGTCGTAGAAGCCCGCGTCCTTGCCGAAGCTGGCGGCGTAGGTCTTGGCGGCGTCGGCATCGGCATCGGCACGGATGATCTGGGCGCGCTTGGCGCCTTCCGCGCGGATCGAGCGTGCTTCCTGCTCGCGCGCGGTGCGCATCCGTTCGAATGCCGATTCCAGCGGAGTTCCGTCGGGCAACTCCGCTTTCTTGATGCGGACATCGATGATCTCGGCGCCATATTGGTGGGCGACGCGGTTCAACCCGTTGCGGACATTCTCCATGACCCCGCGCCGTTCCGGCGACAGCAGCGCCGCGAACGGCACCTGGCCGAGCTCGTTGCGAACCGCCGAACCGAGGATCGGCCGAAGCGAATCCCGAAGCCGCTCCTCGGAGCGGGTGGTAATGTACATCCGCAGCGGATCGACGATCCGGTAGCGAGCGAAGGCATCGACCTCGAGCCGCCGCTGGTCGGTCGACAGAACCGGCTGGCGATCCATGTCGACGTCGAGCATGCGTTTATCGATCCACACTACGCTCTCGATAAACGGGATTCGCCATGCAAGTCCGGCCCGTTTGTAGATTCGCTCGACGTTGCCGAAGCGGACGACGACAGCCTGCTTGGTTTCCGGGATCACCGGGAAGCTGGCGATTAGCAGAAACAATAGCGCCAGGGCGGCGATTCCGGCGGCGATCGGGTGGCGGCGAATGAAGCCGATCATTGCGCGGCCCCCGACTGCGGTTGGGCCTGCTGCTGGCGCCTCTGGACTTCCGGCAGCGCCAGATAGGGAGTGACGCCCGGCGCCTCGACGATCGTCTTGTCGACCTTGGAAAGGATTTCTTCCATTGTTTCATAATACATTCGGCGACGGGTGACCTCGGGGGCGAGCCTGTACTGCTCGTAGATCCGGTCGAACGCCGTCGCCTCGCCTTGTGCCTTCTGCCTGAGCTGCTGCGCATAGGCGTTGGCGGCATTGATGTAGCGCTGCGCGTCTTGCTGCGCGGCGGAGACGTCCTTGAACGCATCGTTCACGGACTGCGGAGGATCGGCTTCCTTGATTGCGACGCCCTGGATCCGAACGCCAGCCTGGTAAGAGTCGAGGATTCGCTGCATCGTCTGGGCGACCTCGGCCTCGATTTCGCTGCGGCGATCGCCGATCGCATCGTCAAGGCTGACCCCGCTGACGACGGCGCGCATCGCACTTTCCGCCACCTGTCGGATGGTCTCGTCAGGCCGTGCGATTTCAAAGAGATATTGCTCGGGGTCGCGGATGTTCCAGCGAACCGAATAAGCGATGTCGATGATGTTCTGATCGCCGGTCAGCATCAGGTCCTCGCTGGTCGTCGAGCCGAGGTCGACGGTGCGGATGTTTTCGACATCGATCTTCTGAACCCGGTCGATCGGGGAGGGGAGCGTGATTCCGACACCCGGATCTAGCGTGCTGAGGTAGCGCCCGAAACGGGTGACGACTCCGCGCTCCTCAGGAGCGATAATGTGGAAGCTGGTGAACAACAGCCACAGGGTGACGATGCCGATCGCCGCCCACAGGAAGATCGACGCGCTTGGAAGGCCCCGGAAGCCGCCGCCACCGCCGCCGCCCCAGCGGGCGCGGCTCTTGCGCAGGAAATCATCGAGCGAGCTGATGTTGGCTCCGGCCGGCTGGGACGCACCCTTCCTGCCCTTCGGCGTATCGCCCCACGGCCCGCGCGCCGGCTCCGCCGGCTCGTCGCCGGACCCCTTGGGGCCCCACGGGCCCTTGCTGTCGGTGAAGAGGCCGCGAGCGCGTCCTCCCAGCCCCGAAAAAATGCTCATGCCAATATGTATAGGAAGGCTCCCAGGCGAAAAACAGTGGCAAGGCGCCGATCAGCGCCTATCTCGCGCGACGAATGGCCGAAACCGCCGATCCGCTGAGCACGCTCGACGCGCTGCCCAATGCCGGGCGAATCCGCTCGCGGAGGCTTGCTGGCGGGGTTGCGACGATCGTCGCCGATGCGACCGGGCTTTCGGCAGCGGAGCGATCGGCGCTCGAACGGCAACTCCAGGCGGCCGCCACGGCGCTTCCCGAAGTCAGCGAAGCGCGGGTTGCGCTGACTGCCAGCCAGCCGGCGCGCAAGCTGATCGCGATCGCCAGCGGCAAGGGCGGAGTCGGCAAATCGACTTTGTCCGCCAATCTCGCCATCGCCATCGCCCGGATGGGCAAGAAAGTCGGGCTGATCGACGCCGACGTCTACGG
>CBIHLI010000039.1:0-8542 GCA_966210575.1 uncultured Sphingomonas sp. | reverse complement strand
TCCTAACGAACATGGTCTTCAGGCCAAGCTCGCCAACCCGAAGCCCGAATTCATAATCTTCGGTCATGCTGGCCCCGGCGAACGGCGCGCCCTCATGGAGCGCGGCGAGGCGGGCGAGCGGATCGCGGGCGATCGCGCAGCCGACCCCGGCAAGCGGCATCGACGCGCCGACCGCTTCGCGAACGACCAGCTCCTTGGCGTGCGCTTCGGCGAATTCGTCGCAATAATGGCCAGCGATCCAGCGCGAGATCCGATCTGGAAGCGGCTGGACGGGGAGCTGGATCACTCCGGCGCGGTCGATGAGGCTGTTGAAGACGACCAGCTCGAGCGGGTGAACGACGTCCTCGGAATCGTGGAGGACGACCGCCGCGGCCGGCCGGTTCTCGTTGAGCTCATAGGCAAGCAGGGCGTCGTAGAGGTGGTTGAGGCAGTCGGCCTTGGTGGTCGGACCATCGGCGTGGACCGTCACCCGCTCGATTCGTCGATCGTCGACGGCTTCGATCGCCGCGGCGGTCGCCGGGTCGTTGCGGTAATGACCGACGAAAATCCGGTAATTTTCATATTCGAGACGATTGAGCGCCGATCGAAGCATTGCGCCGATCACGGTCGATTCGTCCCAGGCGGGCACGAAGATGACGATGAAGCGCTGTTCGTCGCCGCGATTGGCGATGGTTTGGCCGAACGCCCGCGGGTATCGGCGGTAGACGGTCGCGGACCGCCACAGCCGCCGCGTGAAATAGATGATGTCGACGACGATGTCGTTGATCGCGAACAGCAAAAAGCCGACGGCGCTGAACAGCGCAAGCTCGGCGGCGAGGCGCGGCAGCATGACGGCGATGGTCATTCGCCGACGAGCGCCAAATCTGTATGGACGGTAGCCGCTCGGTGCATAGGGCCGTACTCCTGGCCAAGTTCACCGAGCGCGGGGAAAATGGCACAACCGGCAAAGCCCTTCAATACCGGATGGTTACTGGCCCGTTCCGAATGGGTTAGGGCTGCGTCTATGCGCCTGCTGTTCGCTGCTGCGCTCTGCGTTTCAGGCTCCGCTGGGGCGGCGGCCGAACGCGTCCTGTTCGCCGGCGGCCGGTGGGCAGCGATCGACTTCGGGCCGCGCTGCGAGGCTCGCGGCGCCGCGGTGTCGGCAAAGCGGGGAACGAGGCCGTTCGCCGGCTTCGCCTTCGATCGCGGCGGCCCCGGCCAGGGGCGTTTCTATGTCCGGCTCAGCCGCGCCGCTCGAACTGGCGCAAGCGTCATCGCGACGATCGGGTCACGGCCATTCCTGCTGGTCGGCAAGGGCGAGTGGGCGTGGAGCCTGGACCCCGGGCAGCAGCGGTCGTTGCTCGATGCCGCTCGCTATGGCGAGTCGATGCGGGTCGAAGCGCGTGACCGCGGCGGCGCGCGAATCGTCGATCGTTACCTGCTCGCCGGCGCCGCGACGGCGATCGACGCCGCCGCCGCGCAGTGCGCCCAAGCTGGTAAAGCGCGCTGATCGCACCTAAATCGGGCCCCCAGCCATGAGCGCGCAAACGTCCCTGATGCCGATTCCCGGCGTGATCGAGCCCGTGCCGGTGCCGCGCGGGGTTGACGCCATGCGCCGCGCCGACGGCCGTATCGACCTGGTCGGCTTGTCGAGGGACGAGCTTCGCTCGGCGCTCGAGGCGCAGGGCCTCGACGCCAGGCAGGCGAAGCTGCGCGCCAAGCAATTGTGGCACTGGATCTACAACCGCGGCGCCACCGACTTCGCGGCAATGACCGATATCGCCAAGGCGCAGCGGCCGTGGCTCGAGCAGCGGTTCGCGATTTCGCGGCCGGCGGTCGTCGAAAGCCAGGTCTCCTCCGACGGTACCCGCAAATGGCTGCTTCGCACCGAAGACGGCAACGACTATGAGATGGTGTTCATCCCGGACGCCGACCGCGGCACCCTGTGCGTCTCGAGCCAGGTCGGCTGCACGCTCAATTGCCGCTTCTGCCACACCGGCACGATGCGGCTGGTCCGCAACCTCGATGCCTCGGAGATCGTCGGCCAGGTGATGCTCGCCCGCGATTCGCTCGGCGAATGGCCGTCGCAGCCGGAAGGGCGGATGCTGACCAACATCGTCATGATGGGGATGGGCGAGCCGCTCTATAATTTCGACAATGTCCGCGACGCCCTGAAGATCGTCATGGACGGCGACGGGCTGGGCCTCAGCAAGCGCCGGATCACGCTGTCGACCAGCGGCGTGGTGCCGATGATGGAACGGGCGGGCGAGGAGATCGGGGTCAATCTCGCGGTTTCGCTGCACGCGGTGACGAAGGACGTCCGCGACGAGATCGTGCCGTTGAACCGCAAA
Organism: uncultured Sphingomonas sp.; assembly: GCA_966210575.1. Classification (GTDB taxonomy): domain Bacteria; phylum Pseudomonadota; class Alphaproteobacteria; order Sphingomonadales; family Sphingomonadaceae; genus Sphingomicrobium. The sequence continues at coordinate 6,212 of CBIHLI010000039.1, read as the reverse complement.
TACGGGATCGAGCAGCTGCTCGAGGCCTGCGCGGCCTATCCGGGCGCCAACAACGCGCGCCGGATCACCTTCGAATATGTGATGCTGAAGGACAAGAACGACAGCGACGCCGACGCCCGCGAGCTGGTTCGGTTGATCCGCAAGTACAAGCTTCCGGCCAAGGTCAATTTGATCCCGTTCAACCCGTGGCCCGGCGCGCCCTACGAATGTTCGGCGCCCGAGCGGATCAGGGCGTTCAGCGCCATCGTCTTCGAGGCCGGCATTTCGGCCCCGGTTCGAACCCCGCGCGGCCGCGACATAGACGCCGCTTGCGGCCAGTTGAAGACCGCCAGCGAGCGCAAAGGCAAACGCGCCGCCGCCTGACCGCTGGACTGCGATACCGGCGCAGGACTAAGCTTCCCTTCGGACACAAAGTGACGGGAACCGAGCGAATGTCGCTGATCGGCGGACTGATCGACAAGCTGTTGAAACAAGGCAGCATCACCCTGGTGAGCCCGGACGGGAAGCGCGAGACCGGCGGGCCGGGCAGCGGCAAGCATCTCACCGTCCGGTTCGCCGATCGCCGAGTTCCGTTCGAGATCCTGAAGAACCCGCGGCTGGGTATGGGCGAGGCCTATATGAACGGCCGGATAATCATCGAGGACGGCGATATCCTCGATTTGCTCGAATTGGTCACCGGCTCAAACCGCTGGGAGGACAGCGGCGAGAACCGCAAGATCTACGGCAAGGGCAAGCTCAAGAAGCTGCAGGCGCTGATCCGCCGCAACGACCCGCGACGATCGCGGCGCAACGTCGCTCACCATTACGATCTCGGCAATGCGCTCTACGAGCTCTTCCTCGACGACGACATGCAGTACAGCTGCGCTTATTACACCGACCCGGCCAACAGCCTGGAGCAGGCGCAGGCCGACAAGAAAGCGCACATCGCCGCCAAGCTGCACCTCAGGCCCGGGCAGAAAGTACTCGACATCGGCTGCGGCTGGGGCGGGACGGCGCTCTATTTGCATCAGGTCGCCAAGGTCGACGTGCTTGGAATTACGCTTTCAGAGCAGCAGCTGGCGGTCGCCCGGCGGCGCGCCGAGGAAGCCGGGGTCGCCGACCATGTCCGGTTCGAGCTGGTCGACTACCGGCAGCTGGAAGGGACCTTCGACCGGATCGTTTCGGTCGGGATGTTCGAGCATGTCGGCGCCCGTCACCATGACGAGTTCTTCGCCACCTGCCGCAAATTGCTGAAGCCCGACGGAGTGATGCTGTTGCACACCATCGGCCGGCTCGGCTCGACCAGCGGTGCGCCAGACCCGTTCACCGACAAATATATCTTCCCCGGATACCATATCCCGTCGTTGAGCCAGCTGAGCGCCGCCAGCGAGAAAGCGCGGCTGATCACCAGCGACGTCGAGACGCTGCGGCTCCATTACGCCTACACGCTGCGCGAATGGCTGGGCCGGACGCGGGCGGCGCGCGACAAGATCGTCAAGCTCTACGACGAGCGCTTCTTCCGGATGTGGGAATTCTACCTGTCGGGCGGAATCGTGATGTTCGAGAATGGCGCCGGCTGCAATTTCCAGGTCCAGTATGTCCGCGACCGGGCCGTCCTGCCGATCACCCGCGACTTTATGTCGGAGGCGGAAAAGCGGCTGCAGTCGAAGCCGAGCGCAACCAGGAAGAATGCGGCCAGGAAAAAAGGCCCGGCGCAACCGCGCCGGACCTCTTCAAAACAGCCGGAGCCGGCTTAGCGGCCCGCGGGCTTCGCCTGGGCTGTCTTGCGCCCGGCGCGCATCTCCTCGCGAGTCAGCGTCCCGTCCTTATTGGCGTCGGCCTTGTCGAATTGCGCGGTGGTCGCGGCAGTGGCTTCGGCGAGCGACACCCGGCCGTCCTTGTTCGAATCAGCCGTGGCAAACATCTGACCGGCGATTCCGCGATTGTCGCGGCGATCGGCGACGCGCTCGGCGCGCTTCGAATGCGCGGCTTCGAACTCGGCGCTGCTGATGGCGCCGTCCTTGTCGGTGTCGAGGCGGCCGGCGAACTTGTCCCAGGTGGGAGCGGCCTTGGCGCCCTTGCCGGCGGCCTTGCGCGAGGCAAACACCGATTCGGCCTCGGTACGAGTGACCTTGCCGTTCTTGTCGGCGTCGAGGCGCGCGAACATCGCGTCGCCGCGCTTGTCCATCCGCTGCTCGACGCGCTCGTGAGTCGCCTGGGCGGCAGCCTCGGCCTCGGGCTTTGTCAGAAAGCCGTCCTTGTTGGTGTCGAGCCGGGTGAAATGCTGCTGCGCCTTCTGGGCGGCATCGGCGCGAGTGATCGGCTTGGTGACTTTTGCCGCCTTCGCCTGAGGCGCCGAGGCGGGAGCGGTCTGCGCGATCGCCGGTGCCAGCCCGGCAAGGGCCGCAACCGCAACGCCGGTAATGAGGATCTTCTTCATGGTAGCCGTTCTCCAGTTCAACAAGCTGGCAGGTCGGCTAGCCGACGCCGCCTGTATCGCGGTTGAACGCCGCTTCTAGCGGTTCGTTAACCTTGTTCGCATAGCTCTCCGGCGATGCGTGACGTTCGCGAAATGCGGGCCGCGGCCGCCGGAGCGCTGGCGGTTGGCCTCTATTTGGTCCTGGTGCTATCGACCGGGCGCGTGCCGATCGGCGACTTCGCTCGCCTGTTGGCTTTCTACCTCAAGACCAGCTTTTCCCTGTGGCTGTTCATCGGCCTGCTCGCCCTGCTGGTCGAGCTCTATCGCAATCGGCCTCGCTCCGGGCCCGGTCCGAGCCCGCTCACGGTCATCGTTGCCCTGGGGCGCGCGCGCTGGGATCGGGACCGTTTCGCTTCGCTCTTCTGGCCGCCATTGCTGTTCGCGGCGCTGATGGCGTCGTTCAACGCGTTCAAGCAGATGGTGCTTCCGGTCGCCGGCTTCGCCTATGACCCCGCCTTCGCCGAAGTGGACAAGTTCCTCTTTCTCGGAAGCGACCCATGGCGGGTGACTCACGCTTTCCTCGGCTCGCCGAACGCGACCTGGCTGGTCGATCGCGCCTATCACGGCTGGTTCGTGCCGATGTCGGTCGGCGTCTTGCTGTGCGCCTGGCTGCCGGCCTCGACCTATCGCCTCCGCAACCAGTACCTGTTGAGCTACATCGCCATCTGGATCGGTATCGGCAGCGTGCTCGCCTTCCTGCTGCCGTCGGCCGGTCCCTGCTATTATGAAAACTTCGCCGGCTCCTATCCGAGCTTCGCCGAGCTCAATGACAGCCTAGTCACCGCCCAGGCCGCTGCCGGGGCAAAGCTCACCGCGCTTTCGAACCAGGCGGGGCTTTTGCGGGCATTCGGCGGCGATTCGCTCGCCGTTGGCGCCGGAATCTCGGCAATGCCCTCGGTTCACAACGGCCTAGCCGTCCTGTTCGCGATCGCCGGCTGGCGAGTGAGCAAGCTGCTCGGCTGCGCCCTCGCCGCTTACGCGGTGCTGATCTGGGTCGGCTCGATCCATCTCGGCTGGCATTATGCGATCGACGGCCTGGCGGCGGCCGGGCTGACCTTGGGGATCTGGCTGGTTGCCGGACGAGTCACGAAGCGGCTCGAAGTCCGACTTGCGCCGCCGGGAGGCCAACCGGCCGTGGCCTGAGTTTCGCGTTGCCATTCCGGCGTTGAGCGGCGAAGTCGGTAGAGATGGCCAAGCTCGAGGCACCACCGGAGATACCCGCCGGCCCACCAATGTGGTGGCAGCAGCGCTGGTTCGTCGCCCTGGTCGTCCTGCTGTCGGCGGTCCCGCTCCTCTATCCCGAGATTCCGCCGCTGGTCGACCTGTTCGGCCACATGGGCCGCTATCGGGTGGAGCTCGATATCGACCAATCGCCCTGGCTTCGCGGTTATTACGGCTTTCACTGGGCGGCGATCGGCAATCTGGGCGTCGACCTGGCCGTGATGCCGCTGGCGCAGCTGTTCGGCCTCGAAGCCGCGGTCAAGATCATCACCGTCGCGATTCCGCCACTGACCGTCGCCGGCTTCCTGTGGGTGGCACGCGAGGTTCACGGGCGGATCCCGCCGACCGCTTATTTCGCCGTGCCGTTCGTCTACGGCCACCCGTTCCTGTTCGGCTTCGTCAATTTCGCTCTGTCGATGGCGCTGGCATTCCTCGCCTTCGGGCTGTGGCTGCGGCTCGCCCGGCTCGACCGGACCCGGTTGCGAGGATGGCTGTTCGTCCCGATCTCGCTCGTCGTCTTCTTCTGCCACACCTACGGCTGGGGGGTGCTCGGCCTGCTGTGCTTCTCGGCCGAGGCGGTTCGCCAGCACGACAAGGGCGTCGGCTGGTTTCGTGCCGGCCTCAATGCCGCCGCGCACGCGTCGGTGATGGCTCTGCCGCTGGTCATCATGGTCGCCTGGAGGAGCGAGACGCATGGCGGCGCCACCGCCGACTGGTTCAACTGGCAAACCAAATGGCGCTGGGTGGAGATGGCGCTTCGCGACCGGTGGAAGACCTGGGACGAAGCGTCGCTCGCTTTCTGCGCAGCGGTGCTGCTGTTCGCGATGTTCAGCCGCAGGCTGAGCTTCTCGCGCAACCTCGCTTTTTCGGCGCTGGTCCTGATCGCCGGCTTCCTGGTGCTGCCGCGGATCATCTTCGGCTCCGCTTATGCCGATATGCGGCTGGTCCCGTACATGATCGCCGTAGCCCTGCTCGCGATCCGTTTCCGCGGTCAGATGAGCGTCCGATTTGGAAGCGCCCTGGCCAGCGTCGCCTTGCTGTTCTGCGCAATGCGGCTCGCCGGCACCACGGCCAGCCTGGCGATCGCCGCCGAAGACCAGGAAGCCAAGCTGGCGGCGATCGACCACCTGCCGATGGGCGCCCGGGTCGTGACCCTCGTCGGCGATCCCTGCGGACCGCTATGGGACCTGCCGCGCAACAGTCATCTCGGCGGGATGATCGTTGTCCGCAGGCACGGGTTCTCCAATGACCAGTGGGTGATGGAGGGCCTGAACCTGCTCGACCTCAACTATCCGGCGGCCGGCAGCTTCGCCGCCGATCCCTCGCAGCGGGTTCGCCGCGAAGGCTGTTCGGTGGGGGCACTGCGCTCGATCAACGGCGCGTTAGGGGCGATTCCCCGAGAAGCGTTCGATTATGTCTGGATGATCGATCCGCCACCCCACGACCCGGCGCTGACCGCCGACATGCAAGTGGTCTGGCGCGGGCCGGGGTCAATCCTCTATCGGTTGCCGAAATGAGCCGCCTGTCGATCGTCGTTCCCTGCTTCAACGAGGAAGCCTGCCTGCCGGCCTTGCACATGCGGCTGACCGGCGCCGCCCGGACGACCGCCGGCGAGGACTATGAGATCGTCCTGGTCAACGACGGCTCGACCGATTCGAGCTGGCCCGAAATGCGCAGGCTCGCCGCCGCCGACCCGCACGTCGTCGCGATCAACCTGTCGCGCAATCACGGCCACCAGCTGGCGCTGACCGCCGGGCTCGACCTGTGCCGCGGCGACACTATCCTGATCATCGACGCCGACCTCCAGGATCCGCCGGAGCTGCTCGCCGACATGGTCGCGACGATGCGGCGCGAGGATGCCGACGTCGTCTATGGGGTCCGCAAGAGCCGATCCGGCGAAACCGCCTTCAAGCGCGCCACCGCGCACGGCTTCTACCGGCTGCTGGCGCGCGCCACGGACGTCGACATCCCGCTCGATGCCGGTGATTTTCGGCTGATGAGCCGCCGCGCCCTCGACGTGCTGCTGGCGATGCCGGAGCAGGCGCGGTTCATCCGCGGCATGGTGGCGTGGATTGGTTTCAGGCAGGTGCCGTTCCTCTACGACCGCGACGTGCGGTTCGCCGGCGAGACCAAATATCCGTTCCGCAAGATGGTCCGGTTCGCGCTCGATGCGCTGACCGGCTTCTCGTCGGCGCCGCTGAAGCTCGCCAGCCACGCCGGGCTGGCGCTGTCGGTCGGATCGGTGCTGATCGTCGCTTATTTGCTTTACGCGTGGAGCGCCGGGAAGAGCGTGCCCGGCTGGACGTCGCTGATGCTGGTCGTGGTCGTGGTCGGCGCCGTGCAGATGTTCGTCCTGGCGCTGATGGGCGAATATATCGGCCGGCTGTACAACGAATCGAAGCGGCGCCCGCTCTACATCGTCCAGGATATCGAAGGCGGCGGCCGCCGCTCCGGAACGCGCGGTCAGGTCGCGGATGCGACCGCGACCAGCGACAGCCCGGGCGGCAGCGGCACCCTCCCGATCAAGCGCCGC
>CBIHLI010000038.1:0-8654 GCA_966210575.1 uncultured Sphingomonas sp. | reverse complement strand
CCGAGCCTTGCCTACGACGTCGAGGCCCATCGCGCGGTCGAGATGACGGTCGCCAACATGGGCGGGCTGATGCCCTTCCCTTACCCGCCGCCGTTCCTGTTCGCGGTCAGCCCGTTCGCCTTCCACCCGTTCTGGCTCGCCTACCTGCTGTGGATGGCGGTCACCGCCGGTCTCTATTTCGCCGCGACGAGGCGTTTCGTCGCCCCGCGCTATGCCTTCGCCCAACCCGCCGCCCTGGTGAATGCCGTCATCGGCCAGAACGGCTTCCTCACCTCGTCGATCTTCCTGTTCGGGATCGCCGCCCTAGCCACGCATCCGTTCGCGGCCGGCGCCATCCTCGGGCTGCTCGTGATCAAGCCGCAGCTGGCCCTGCTGGTGCCCGTCGCATTGGTTGCGGCCCGTCATTGGCGCGCGATCGGCGGCGCCGCTGTGTCGTCGCTTGCGCTGCTCGGGCTGGCGGCGGTCGTTTTCGGGTTCGATTCCTACCGCGGATTCCTGGCGATCGTCGGCAACTATGGGGGCTTCATGGCGGCCGACCGCTGGAATTGGGCAGAGCAGGCCAGCGTCTTCGGATTTTTCCGCTTCTTCGGCGTTCCGCAGGTCTTTGCCTTTGGATTGCAGGCAATAGCGGCGCTGGCGGCCGCAATCTTCACCTGGCGAGCGTGGGCGCGTGGACAAGAGCAGCGCGGCGCGATGCTGGCGGCGGGGACCTTGCTCGTGCCGCCTTACGTCTTCACCTACGATTCGCTGCTTTTGATCCTTCCGCTCGCCGTCCTGCTGCGCGATCCCGAGCGGCGGTGGCGGGCGGCGCTGGCCTGGTTGCTCCTGGCGCTGCCGCTGCTCGGCTATTTCGGGCTCTACCCCGGACCGAACACGGTGCCGGTCGCCGCCGGCCTGTGCCTGTGGTGGCTATCGGCCGACTCGATGGGCAAAAAGAAAGCGGCGGCGCCGTGAGGCACCGCCGCTCCCGTCGAAACGTCGCTTTGGGCTTAGCCGTCCAGCGCGCTCGAAACGTTCGTGAAGGTGTTGTTCAGCGAGTTGCCGATGCCCGACATCGCGCCGATCGCCGCAACGGCGATGAGAGCAGCAATGAGGCCATACTCGATGGCAGTCGCACCCTTCTCGTTCTTAATCAGTTTCAGAAACTTGGCCATGTCCGGTCTCCTCAGGTTCCACTATCGGGAGCTTGGCTCCCCACCTGCGCTCAATACTTCGCGTAGGTTGCCGAGAGGATTAGGGCTGGAGGGGTTGAGAAACGCTTAAAGTCGAAGGTTTCCAAACGTTAACCTGTTTGAGCTCCGAACAGAGGCCGGAAGCCTCACTCTTCGATCATGTCTTCGATCGCTTTGCCGATGTTGCGGAGCAGGCGGTCGCTCCAGTCTTCGGGCAGCGGGCTGGGGTTGTCGGCGGGGGGATCATCGCGCGGTTTCGAGCGATTGCGGTAGCCGTCGGGGAGCGGCGGGCCCTTGCGGCCGTCGATCGACAGCGCCGAGGTCATGAAATCGCGCCAGATCCTGGCCGGGACGGTACCGCCGCTGATCTTGCCGAGCGACTTGTTGTCGTCGCGGCCGACCCAGACGCCGACCACCAGGTCGCCGGCGAAGCCGACGAACAAGGCGTCGCGATTGTCCTGGGTGGTGCCGGTCTTGCCGAAGGTCGGCCGCCACAAGGCGGCGCGCTTGCCGGTGCCGGTATTGGCCGCTGCCCAGAGGAGGTCGAGCATCGGCGCCCGGTCGCGCTGCTCGCTCAGGGTCCCGCCCGCGGCGAAGAATTGGGCGAGGCCGTTCTCGACGTCTTTGTCGGGAAGGCCGCGCGCCCTGACCGGGTAGCGGCCCGAGTAGATCGCGGCATAAGCGGAGGTCAGCTCGAGCAGGCTGACTCCGCCGGTGCCGAGCGCCAGGCTCGGCTTGTCGGGCAGGGCCGAGGTGATGCCGAGGTCGCGGGCGGCGCGGATGACGTTGCCGCGCCCGATCCGTTCCGACAGACGAACGGTCGCCGAGTTGCTCGAGCGGGCGAAGGCCTGGCGGAGCGTGATCTCGCCGCGGTTGACGCCGTCGCTGTTGGCCGGGGTCCAACCACCGATGGTGATCGGCGAATCGTCGATCAGGCTATCCGGGGTCCAGCCCGAGCGCAGCGCCGCCAGATAGACGAACAATTTGAATGCCGAGCCGGGCTGGCGGAGCGCCTGGGTGGCGCGGTTGAACGGGCTTTCGGAATAGCTCTTGCCGCCGACCATGGCGACCACCCGGCCGTCGGGGCGCATCGCCACCAGCGCCGCCTGGGCGTCGCCGATGCCGGCGCGGTTGACTGCACGGACGGCGATCCGCTGAAGATCGGAATCGAGCGTGGTCGGCACCCGGACCTCGCCGAAATCGGCTTCGAATGCCTCCTGAGCGGAAGGCGCGACCCAGTCGGCGAAATAGGTGCCCGACGGCAGCCTGGAGCGCTGGCGAACCGGCCTTGCCAGCCTGGCGTCGCGCGCCTTGCCGGCGGTGATCGCCCCGGTGTCCGCCATCGCCCGCAGAACCAGCCGGCTGCGCTCCTGCGCGAGCTTCAAATGTCTGGTCGGGGCCAGCCGGGAGGGCGCCTGGACGAGCCCGGCGAGCATCGCCGACTGCGCCAGGGTCAGCTCCTCCGGGTCACGGTCGAAATAATGATGGGCGGCGGCGCGAAGCCCGTAGACGCCGTCGCCGAAATAGACGCTCGACAGATAGCGGGAGAGAATCTCGTCCTTGGTCAGCCAGGCTTCGAGCCAGAAGGCGATGATGACTTCCTGGGCCTTGCGCTTGTAGCTGCGGTCGGACGACAGGAAGCTTGTCTTGGCGAGCTGCTGGGTGATCGTGCTGCCGCCCTGGCGCACTCCGCCGGCCTGGAAATTGGCGACGAAGGCGCGGCCGATGGCGCGCGGGTCGATGCCCCAGTGGCGGCGGAAGCGGCGGTCCTCGATCGAGACGAACGCCGCCGTGGTCAGCGGGTCGAGCCGGGCGGCGTCGACCGGCGCTTCCTTGATCGCTCCGCGCCGGGCGATCGGCTTGCCCTCTTCGCTGAGGATCAGCAGCGCCGGATCGGGCAGCGGCTCGAGCGCCCTCGACAGCGGCGCCGTCACCACCAGCCATAGCAAGGTAGCCAGGATCAGCCCGAGCAGCGCGTAGAGGACGATCTTCGTTCGCCGCCAGCGCGGCTTTGGCTTGAGAGGCTCGGTCTCGGCATCCGTCAGCGGCGGCGGTGGCTCCTGAGGAGCGAACGGGTCCTGGATCTCCTCGACATTCACCCCGCGCCGGCTCCAGATCCCGTCGTAATCGGCCATTGGAAACGCTGTACCCTTTTTCGCCGCGCGCAGTGCCTTACATTAGTAAAACAGTGAAAGCGATAAGGCCAGAGAGTTGCTGAACTTCGCATTGCCTTTATTGCATCGCCCGATGGCCATGCCGCTCGTCCGCCGCACTGTCGCCGCCGCCCTGGCAATTGTCGCAGCAGCGGCATTGTTCGGGTGCGAACGTCAGTCGCAAGGCATCGTCGAGGTCCAGGTGATCGACGACGAGCCGCGCCTCGTCGACCCGCGGCGCGGGCCGCTCCGCGCGAGCGAAGCGGTGCTGATCAGCAATGCGGCCCAGGGGCTGGTGCGGTTCGATGCCGGTGGGCAGATCGTGCCCGGACTGGCCGAGACCTGGAACGTCAGCGACGACGGGCTGAGCTACATTTTCCGCCTGGCCAACGCGCAATGGCCGAGCGGCCGAAAGGTGACCGCCGAACAGATCGCGCGGATGCTTCGACGGACGATCGCCCCGCCGAGTCGCAACCCGCTTCGGGACTCCTTCGGCGCGGTCGACGAAATCGTCGCGATGACCGACCGAGTGCTCGAAATCCGGCTGAAGCAGACTCGGCCGCACCTGCTGCAATTGCTCGCCCAGCCGGAGATGGGGCTGGTCTACGAGGGCCAAGGAAGCGGACCGTTCGCGGTCGCGCCCGGCGGCGGCGAAGGCGAGGTCCGACTGATCCGCGAGGTGGCTATCTCGGATGAACAGGAGCCCGAGCGCGAGGAGCTCGTCCTTGGCGGTGGCAGTGCCGAAAAAGCGGTGCGCGGCTTCGTCGCCGGGGATTTCGACCTGGTCCTCGGCGGGACCTTCGCCGATCTGCCGTTCGCCCGTCGTGCCAAGCTACCGCGGCGGGCGCTTCAGTTCGATCCGGCAAGGGGCCTGTTCGGGCTGATGCCGGCGCGCAGCGACGGGCCCTTGGCTGACGCCGAGGTGCGCCAGTTGCTGAGCGAGGCGATCGACCGCGAGGCCCTCGTCGCCGCGCTCACGGTGCCCGGACTGGTGCCGCGGGCGACGGTGCTCGAGCCCCAGCTCGACAACCTCCCCGACCCGGTGGCGCCGCCATGGGCCGCGACTCCGATCGCCGAGCGCCGTCCGGCGCTGACTGCGCGAGCCCGGCGCCTGCTCAGTGAAGACGAGCCGACGATCATTCGCCTGGGCCTTCCCGACGGACCCGGATCGGAGGTGCTTCTGGCTCGCCTGCGCCAGGATTGGGGGCGGCTGGGTATCCAGGTCGAACGCTCTGGCGACTCCGGCCCGGCCGACCTGGTGCTGGTCGACAAAGTCGCTCCGTCGTCGTCGGCGGCCTGGTTCCTTCGCCAGTTCCGGTGCGAATATGCGAAAATCTGCGACGCGCAGGTCGACGAAATGCTCGACGGAGCGCGGAGCACGGCGGTGCTGGCGCAGCGCAGCGCGCTGCTCTCCGAAGCTTCGAAAAGAATCGACCGCCTGCAACTGTTCTTGCCGATTGCGGCGCCGATCCGCTGGTCGCTGGTATCGCCGAGGATCAGCGGCTTCGCCGGGAACCCGTTCGCCATCCATACGCTGACCGGCCTTGAGCGACGGCTGGATCGGACGGGCGAGTGATGGGACAAGCAAGCGGCCAACGAAGCAGATTGCCGCTTGGTAGCGACCCGCAATCAGTCCGGCGGCGGGTCGAAGGGCTCGAGAGGGTGATGGAGCGGCTGGTCGTGGTTCCCGGGATCAACCGCCCGCTCGGACTGGACGTGATCCTCGATTTCGTCCCGTTCGCCGGGCCCACGGCGGCCGCCGCCATCGGCGCTTACCTCGCCTGGGAAGCGCGCAATCTCGGCATGTCGAAATGGCACCTGGCGCGGATGGGCGGGAATGTCGGGGTCGACTGGCTGCTCGGGATGATTCCGGTGGTTGGAGCGATCCCCGATTTCTTCTTCGCCTCGAACACCCGCAACTTGAGGATCATCAAGCGCCACCTCGACCGCAAGCATCCCGCCGGAGCGAAAGTCGAAGGCCAAACCGTCGGCAACAACCTGCCGTAAAGCTTGCATTCACAGCCGTTCGCAGAATAGCAGCTTCCCGGCGCCGGGACCTTGCACTAGGCGCACCATGATTCGCCCACAGGAGTTCTCAATGCGCAAGTTCTTGCCTGCGTTCGCAGTGTTCGCGGTGGCCGCGACGCCCGCAATCGCACAGACGGTTCCGCCACAGCCGGCCCCCGAAGCCAAGGTCAAGATGGTCAAGAAGAAAGTGTGCCAAACGATCAAGGCCGATCGGGACACCGGTTCGCGCCTGGGATCGAGCACCAAGGTGTGCAAGGTCGTCGAGGTTCCCGCGGACAAGACCGCCAAGGACGCCGAGACCCAGCCGCACGGCCATAACGCCCACGCGAATTGATCGATCGCGGCGGTAGCCGCGGTCAGCCCTTCCAATCCGATTTTTCAAGGCTGCCCGGTGATGAGCCGGGCGCGCTTGCGTGCGCCCATCTCGCAGTATATGACTGACTGGTCAGTTATTAGGGGCGGCAATGGCTGCGGAGCGATGGAAACGACGAGCCGAGGACCGTCCCCGGGAAATCTGCGCCGCCGCGCTCGAGGTTTTCGCGGAAAAAGGGTTTGCCGCCGCCAAGCTCGATGAGATCGCCAAGCGGGCCGGCGTGTCCAAGGGCACGCTCTATCTCTACTTCAACGACAAGGAAGCGCTGTTCCGGGCGGTCGTGCGCGACACGGTGGCGCCCAATATCGATGCGGTTCGAGCCGCGGTGATCGGCGCCGATGTGCCGTTCGAGCAGGCCGTCCGGATGTTCCTTGGGCGCTTCGCCGAAATGACGACCCAGCTGCCGGTGGGGGCGGTGGCGAAGATGGTGATCGGCGAGTCGCGCAACTTCCCCGAGCTGGCCAAGGTTTGGCACGACCAGGTCGCGAGCCGGGCGCTGATGATGCTCGCCGGGCTGATCGAGTCGGCGCAGAAGCGCGGCGAAGTCCGCGACGGCGATCCGCGGCTCCATGCCTTCAGCCTGGTCGGGCCAATGCTGATGGGCGTCCTGTGGCGCGAAACTCTCGAACCCGCCGGCGGGGTCCCGCTCAACCTCGAGGCACTCGCCGGACAACATGCCGAGACCGTCCTGACCGGCCTTCTGACCGGGAACGAGCGATGACGCGCGTACTGGCCGTCACTCTGGGATTGCTCGCCGGTTGCACCGTCGGCCCCGATTATCGGGCGCCCAGGGTTGGCGTCCCGGAACGCTATCTCGAGGCGCCAGGCACAGCCGCCACGACCGACGCCCAACTGGCCCGCTGGTGGCAAGGCTTTGGCGATCCGCAGCTCAGCGCGCTTGTCGAGAGCGCGCTTGCGCAGAACCTGGACATCGAGGCGGCGGCCGCGCGGATCCGGGAAGCTCGGGCGCTGGAGCGCGCCACCGGGTCCAACGCGCTCGCGCAGCACGACGCGCAAGGGTCGGTTACCCGCCAGCGGATCAGCGAGAAGGCGATTCCAGTGCCGCCCGGGAGCGGCGGGCAGCAGGGCGCATTCGGTCTTCCGGGAAGCGAGTTCACTACCTGGCGGGTGGGCTTCGACGCATCCTGGGAAGTGGATTTGTTCGGCCGCAACGTTCGCGAACGCGAAGCGTCGCGGGCGCGCACCGGCGCGGCGATATGGAACCGGCGCGACTCGGAGGTGTCGGTCGCCGCCGAGGTAGCGAGCGCCTATTTCCGACTGCGGGCGCTTCAGGAACAAGTCGCCATCGCCGAGACAGAACTTGCCCGCCAGCAGCGGTTCGAGTCGCTGGTGTCCGCGCGGGCGCGCGGCGGGCTGGTCACGGGGCAGGACGTCGAGCAGCAAAAGTCGGAGGCAGCGAGCGCGGCCGCGGCGATCCCGGCGCTCGAAGCGCAGGCGAAAGCGCAAATCCATGCCCTCGGAGTCCTGGTGGGATCGACTCCCGATGCGCTTGCCGCTCAGCTTGCGCAGCCGGCAGCGGTGCCCACAGCTCCCGATATTCCCGCCGGTCTTCCTTCCGAGCTGCTGCGGCGGCGCCCCGACATCCGCGCCGCCGAGCGCGAGCTCGCGGCGGCGACCGCCGACATCGGAGTCGCGGTCGCCGACCTCTATCCGCGCTTTTCGCTGAGCGCGGCACCGGCCTTGGTCAGCACCGCCCTGACGTCGCTGCTCGAATGGGGCAGCCGCAGCTTCAGCGTCGCTGCAGCAATCGACTGGCCCTTGTTCGACGGCGGCCGCAGGCGCGCCACCGTCGACGCCCGCTCCGCCCGGCAGGAACAAGCACTAATCGCCTATCGCAAGACGGTGCTGACCGCGCTCCAGGACGTCGAGGATGCGCTCAGCCGGACCGACGGCGACCGGCGGCAGCTCGCCGAGCTTCAGGTTGCGCTGGCCGCCGCAAGCCGGGCCGAGGAGATTGCGGCGACGCGATATCGCGGCGGCCTCGTGACATATTCGGACGTCCTGCTCGTGCAGGCACGACGGCTGCGGCTGGAGGACCAGTTGATCGAAACAAAAGGCGCCCTGGCGCGCAACTCGGCAGCGCTGTTCAAGGCGCTCGGCGGCGGCTGGCCGGAAATCGCACAAGCAGGAGCAGCGCAATGAGCCGCGCCCGGATCGTCGTTGTCATCGTCGCCATCGCGCTGCTGGCGTTCCTCGCCTGGCGCTGGTTGGGGCCCGGCCCTCGGGAGCGCACCCTGTCCGGCTATATCGAAGGCGAAAGCCTGTTCCTCGCCGCCCCGGTTTCGGGAACGGTGCGATCAATCGCCGCCGCCGAGGGCCAGCGTGTCGCCGCCGGAGCGCGACTGTTCGCCATCGACCCGGCGACGCTCTCCGCCGAGACCGAGCAGGCCGTCGCCCAGGTCACCGAAGCGCGCACCCAGATCGCCGCCGCGCAAGCCAATGCTCAGCAAGCCGCAGCCGAGGCCGCCGCCGCCGCGGCCGACGCGGATCGCGCTCGGCGCGACCTCAACCGGCTGCTTGCCGTCCGCGGCGACGATCCGGGCGCGGTCGCCGGCAAGGACATCGACGCGGCACGGGCCGAGCTGAATGAGGCGAACGCTCGACTCAAGGCCGCCCGCGACACCGCCCAGGCGCGCCGCGCCCAGGTCGGCGCCGCCCGGGCGCAGGAGAGCCAGGCCCGCGGCGGTCAGCGCGAGGTGGCGATCCGGGTCGACCAGCTGTCGCCTCCTGCCCCTTCCGCGGCGCGGGTCGAGGAGGTGTTTTACCGGCCCGGCGAGTGGGTCGCCGCCAACCAGCCGGTCGTCAGCCTGCTGCCCGACAATCGGGTCAAGGTCCGCTTCTTCGTCCCCGAGGCTGAAGTGGCCCGCTATCGGCCGGGGGAGACGGTTCGCTTCGCCTGCGACTCCT
>CBIHLI010000037.1:0-8719 GCA_966210575.1 uncultured Sphingomonas sp. | reverse complement strand
ACGGCGGTGATGTCGCACCGCTCGGGCGAGACCGAGGATTCGACCATCGCCGACCTCGCCGTCGCGCTCGGCACCGGCCAGATCAAGACCGGCAGCCTCGCCCGCTCGGACCGCACGGCGAAGTACAACCAGCTGTTGCGGATCGAGGAGGAGCTGGGCGGCCGCGCGGTTTATCCGGGCATCGGCGCGATCAAAGCGTATCGTCGCGGCTGATCCACAGGATTTGCCGCCAAGCTACGGATTTCGCTTGCGTTCGTGACTCACTCGTGATTCTTGTGGGGACGCGATGGGTGGAAAGCGCAATATCGGATTGATCCGCCGGACCTTCTGGCCGGCACTGGCGCTGCTCGTCGTCGGCAATTTTGGCGGCTATGCGGTTGCCGGCCCCAACGGCCTGCTCGCCTGGGGCGGCTATCATCGCGACCTGCAGGAGCGCAAAGCCGAGCTTGCCAAGCTCGAGACCGAGAAAGCCAGGTTGAGGCATCGCTCGGCGCTGCTCGATCCGAAGAAAGCCGACCCCGACATGGCCGACGAGCTGGTCCGTCGCGACCTCGGCCTGATCCGCGCCGACGAGGTGATCGTCCCGCTGGACTAGCGCCTGTTGCCGCTAGCCAGCCGCGCACCTATAGACGCGGCGCCTCATCACAGCCCGAGAGATCAGCCCGTGGCGCGTTCCGCCAAAGCGAAATCCCCTCCAAAAGCCGCGCCCAAGGCGAAGCGGCCGCCCGAGCCCAAGCGCTTCAAGGCGGACAAAGACCAGTTGCTCGAATTCTACAAGGAAATGCTGCTGATCCGCCGCTTCGAGGAGCGCGCCGGCCAGCTGTACGGCCTCGGCCTGATCGGCGGCTTCTGCCACCTCTACATCGGCCAGGAAGCGGTCGCGGTCGGGCTGCAGTCGGCGATGAGGGTCGGCCACGACAGCGTCATCACCGGCTATCGCGACCACGGCCACATGCTCGCCTACAAGATCGACCCCAAGCTGATCATGGCCGAGCTGACCGGCCGCGCCGCCGGCATCTCCAAGGGCAAGGGCGGATCGATGCACATGTTCAGCGTCGAGCACGGCTTCTACGGCGGCCACGGCATCGTCGGCGCCCAGGTTTCGCTCGGCACCGGGCTCGCCTTCGCCCACAAATATCGCGGGGACGGCGGGATCTGCCTGACGTACTTCGGCGACGGCGCCGCCAACCAGGGCCAGGTTTATGAATCTTTCAACATGGCCAAGCTGTGGAACCTGCCGGTCATCTACGCGATCGAGAACAACCATTATGCGATGGGCACGTCGGTCGAGCGATCGGCGTCGGAGCCGAATTTCTACAAGCGCGGCGAGAGTTTCCGGATCCCGGGCGTCCGGGTCGACGGGATGGACGTTCTGGCGGTGCGCGGAGCGGCCGAGATGGCGATCGAATGGGCGCGCGAGAACGGCCCGATCATCCTCGAGCTGATGACCTACCGTTACCGCGGCCATTCGATGTCGGACCCGGCCAAGTACCGGACCCGCGAGGAAGTGCAGGAGTATCGCGAGAAGCGCGACCCGATCGAGCATGCCGCCCGCGAGCTTGAGAAGATGGGCGTCAAGGAAGATGAGCTCAAAGCCATCGACAAGCAGATCAAGGAGCTCATCGTCGAAGCCGCCAAGTTCGCCGAGGAGTCGCCCGAGCCCGACCCGGCCGAGCTGACCACCGATGTGCTGGTGGAGAGCTACTGATGCCGATCGAGCTGAAGATGCCCGCGCTGTCCCCGACGATGGAGGAAGGCACGCTCGCCAAATGGCTGGTCAAGGAAGGCGATGAGGTTTCGAGCGGCGACATCCTCGCCGAGATCGAGACCGACAAGGCGACCATGGAGTTCGAGGCGGTCGACGAGGGCAAGATCGCCAAGATCCTGGTCCCGGAAGGTACGGACGGGGTGAAGGTCGGAGCGCCGATCGCGCTGCTCGAAACGGAAGACGGCGCAGCCGAAGCGCCGAGCGGGCCGAAGCACGAGCCCGAGGCGGAAGCCAGGCCGGCGGCCAAGCCGGAAGTTTCGATCCCCGAAGCGGAATCGATGCAGGACGAAGACCTGCCGACCCCGAAGCAGATGGACACCGCGGCGCGCGACCTCGTCGCCGACGTTGCCGACACGGTCGACGCGCCGGACGCGCCGGAAGGCGCGACCATGGCCGAAATGACGGTTCGCGAAGCGCTGCGCGACGCCATGGCCGAGGAAATGCGCCGCGACGAGCGGGTGTTCGTGATGGGCGAGGAGGTCGCCGAATACCAGGGCGCCTACAAGGTCACTCAGGGACTGCTCCAGGAGTTCGGGGCCAAGCGGGTCGTCGACACGCCGATCACCGAATATGGCTTTGCCGGGGTCGGTACAGGCGCGGCGATGGGCGGCCTCCGCCCGATCGTCGAGTTCATGACCTTCAACTTCGCCCTGCAGGCGATCGACCATATCGTGAACTCGGCCGCCAAGACCAATTACATGTCCGGCGGCCAGATGCGCTGCCCGGTGGTGTTCCGCGGCCCCAACGGCGCCGCGGCGCGGGTCGCCGCCCAGCACAGCCAGAATTTCGCGCCATGGTACGCGAGCGTTCCCGGGCTGGTAGTGATCGCGCCCTATAGCGCCGCCGACGCCAAGGGGCTGCTGAAGGCTGCGATCCGGACCGAAGACCCGGTCGTGTTCCTCGAGAACGAGTTGCTCTACGGCCAGAAGTTCGACGTGCCCGACGTCGAGGATTACGTGCTTCCGATCGGCAAGGCGAAGGTGGTGCGGCCGGGCAAGGACGTCACCCTGGTCAGCTATTCGATCGGCGTCGGAGTGGCGCTCGAAGCCGCCAAGCAGCTGCTTTCCGAAGGGATCGATGCCGAGGTCATCGACCTTCGAACCTTGCGGCCGCTCGACAAGCCGACCGTGCTGCAAAGCCTTGCCAAGACCAACCGCATGGTCGTCGTCGAGGAAGGCTGGCCGACCTGCTCGATCAGCTCGGAAATCATCGCCATCGCCATGACCGAGGGGTTCGACGACCTCGACGCGCCGGTGCTTCGAGTGACCGACGCCGACGTGCCTTTGCCTTATGCCGCCAACCTCGAGAAAATGGCGCTAATCAAGTCCGAGGATGTCGTCGCCGCCGCCAAGACCGTCTGTTATCGCTGATCCGGCTTTGATCGGCGCCGACCGCGAGCTGGCGCTTCTCCATATCCGTTCCGGCCTTCGTGATGCGTTTGCCGCTCTGTTCGCGCTCGATGCGGCGATGGGCGACGTCGTTGCCCGCTCGACCGAGCCGGCACTGGGGCGGATCAAGCTCGCCTGGTGGCGTGAGCGGCTGGAGGCATTGGACGGCGAACCGCCGCCGGCTGAGCCGCGGCTTCGCGCCGCCGCCAATTATCTGCTCGCCAACGGGATTAAGGGCGCCGAGTTGGCCGAGCTCGAGCCGGGATGGGCGACGCTTCTCGATCCGGATGTAGACCCGCAGCTTGTCGGGAGGCGAGGCGCAATCCTGTTCGCGATCGGCGGCCGGCTGTTCGGCTCGGAAGATACCAAGCTTGGCGATGCCGGCGCGCTCTATGCGCTGGCGTCGGTCGGACAGCGCGGGGTTCCGGCGCTGATCGATCCGGCGAAGGATTATCTGCACCGGCTGCGCGGCCATCGTTTCGAGCGGCGGGTTCGCCCGTTGACGATGCTCGCCAGGGCCGCCGCTCGCGATCTCGTTCGCGAAGAAGCCGAAGGCAGCGCGGGACGGGCAGTAGCGATGCTGGCGCACCGCTGGAGCGGCCGCATCGGTTGACAGCGGCGTGTCCGTTATGGACGATGCCCGTGCCGAATCTCCAATTTGGGGGACATCCCTGTGTGGCGATTCCTGGCGGGGGCTTTGGCCTGTTTCCTGATGCTGACCGGCGCATTCCTGTTCTGGCAGGGAAGGGCAGAGGATCAGCAGCTTCCGCCGCCGCCCGCGGCCGGCCCCGGCGGCCCATTGATGATCGCGCAGAAGTCACGCCAGCCGCCCGAAGCAAGCCCCAAGAGCCGCGAGGAGAAAAGGTTCGACCGCGCCGACAAGAACAAGGACGGGCGGATCGAGCTCGCCGAGCTGTTGGAGCCGCGTCGCAAGCCGTTCGCCAAGCTCGACACCAATCGGGACGGCCGGCTGTCGTTCGAGGAATGGGCGGTGACGACGCTCGACAAGTTCCGCGGCGCCGACAGGGACAAGTCGCGAATCCTGACCCGCGCCGAATATGCGACCACTGCCCCGCCGCCGCCGAAGAAAAAGAGCTGCAGCTGCTAGGCTAGAGCGCCGACGCCGACTCCGCGCCGTCGAGCTTCACTCGGGCGAGCAGCTTGTCGTCGCGATTGTAGCGGTCGGGGCGAAAGGCGACTCCGTCCCTGGTCGGGGCGGCGGTGAAATAGGTGATGTAGACCGGCACCGGATCGGGCACGTCGACCCGCTCCTCCGGCGTCCCGCTGGGCTGTTGCGGCCTTCCGAACACCCACTTCTGCAGCCGGTGGGCGTCCTCGAGGCGGATGCAGCCATTGCTGATCCACCTTTTATCACTGGCAAACATCGGTTCTTCGGGATCGGGCACGTCGTGGAGGTAAATGCCGAACGCGTTGGGAATCATGAACTTCATGTCGCCCATAGAATTCCACGGCCCCGGACCGCGGCGGAGGCGAAGCGTGACCCTGCCGTCGGCGACCGCCTGCCAGTCGACCGTTGCCGGATCGACCAAGGTCGCCTCGTCTGTCCAGTCCGACAGCACCTGGTATTCGCGCTCCTCGAGATAGACGAGGCCCTGCTCGAGGACCCTTTTGGCGACGAGGTTGGCGGCAAGGTCGGGCGGCACGTTCCAATAGGGGTTGAGCTGGATGTAGCTCAATTCGGCGGCCATCATCGGGGTCTGGGTCTGACTGCTGCCGACGATGACGTTCATGCTGTCGACGACCTTGCCGTCTTCATACATGTAGAGCCGCGCCGCGCCGGCATCGACGAGGATGTAGCGATCCGTGTCGGCGGCGGTCGGAAGCCGGCGGGCACGCTCCATATTGAGGATGATGACCCGCTGATAATGCTCGGGCCCCAGGTTGAGCGAAGCGAGGGTGCCGTTGCCGACGATGCCGTCGGCCTTCATTCCGTGGGCGGCCTGATAGTCGCGGACGACCTTTTCGAGGCTGGCGTCGAATTGGCCGCCGGCGGGTAGACCGAGACGCTGCCGGAGCAGGCTGACGCGCGGGTCCTTCGAGCCCGGCTTCATCACCGCCCCTTCTGGGATCTGGACGTCCGGAAGCGATCCCCAGCGCTGCCGGTACTTCATCAACCCGCGGCGAAGATCGGTGTAGGTGTCGTTGACCGGGACGAACAGGTCGATCGGGGCGCCCGTCCAGTCCTCGAGCCCGAAGCTTTGCAGAAGCTCGTTGCGACGATCGATCTGCGGCTTGATCTCGGGATCGATGTAAATGAGGTCGACGCCCTGCTCGATGCTGGGCGGCAGGTCGATCGGTTCGATCGGAATATCCTGGCCGAGCGCAGGCGCGGAAAGGACGGCGGCGAGCGCCGTGCAAAGCTTGAAACCCACCTTCATCGGCCCAAGCCATACCGGCCCCACCTGAACCTTACCAGAATCCGTTATGTGTTCTTGCTTTGTTCTCGCGGCCGCGTAAATTGGGGCGATGCCAGTCGAGTCGACCCACGGCCGCGGGGCGACCCGCAACAGCACGCCGACGCGCTTTAACCTGAAGGAGCGGGTCGAGGAGGGCGAATGGCTCGACACGGTCGAGGCGCTCGACGGTAAGCCGAAGCGCCGGACCACGGTCACGATCGAGCATCCCAGGACGATCCTGACGCGCAACGCGTCGCCCGACATCGGCTTCGACCGCTCGGTCAACCCGTATCGCGGCTGCGAGCATGGCTGCATCTATTGCTTCGCCCGGCCGACCCACGCCTATCACGATTTGTCGCCGGGCGTGGATTTCGAATCGCGGCTGTTCGTCAAGCCGAGCGCCGCGGCGCTTCTCCACCAAGCGCTGTCCAGGCCCGGCTATCAGTGCGCGCCGATCGCCCTCGGCACCAACACCGACCCTTATCAGCCGATCGAGGAGCGCTGGAAGATCACCCGCAGCGTCATCGAGTTGCTGCTCGAGTGCAGGCACCCGTTCACCATCACCACCAAGTCGGACCGGGTGCTGCGCGACCTCGACATATTGAAGCCGGCGGCCGCGCTCGGCATCGCCTCGGTGGCGCTGTCGGTGACTTCGCTCGATCCCAAAATCAGCCGGATCCTCGAGCCGCGGGCGCCGGCCGGCCGCAAGCGGATCGAGGCGATCCGGCGGCTCAACCAGGAAGGCGTGCCTTGTTACGTGGCGATCGCGCCGGTGATCCCGCAGATCACCGACCATGAGCTCGAGCATATCGTCGAAGCGGCGGTCGAGGCCGGCGCTCGCGGCGGCTTCTTCCTGCCGGTGCGGCTTCCGCACGAGGTCGCGCCGCTGTTCCGCGCCTGGCTCGACGAGCATTTCCCCGACCGCGCCGGCAAGGTGATGAGCGTCATCCGGTCGATGCGCGGCGGCCGCGACAACGACCCCAATTTCTTCAGCCGGATGCGCGGGACCGGGCCGTGGGCAGACCTGCTTAAAACGCGTTTCGAGATCGCCGCCAAGAAATATGGTCTCAGGCAGGCGAGGTTCGCGCTTCGCCGGGACCTGTTCGAGCCGCCGCAGGGCGACCAGTTGCGGCTTCTGTGATTTTTTCGACGAACGTTGGGTGACAATCGGCGGCCACGCCCGCTAGGCGGCCAGTCATGACTCGCCTGATCCTGGCTCTCGCCCTCGTCCTCGCCGCCCCGGCCGCGGCGCAGACGGTTTCTCCCCAGGTCGCCACCCTGCGCGACGCAGCTTTGGCCGATGACTTTGCCTGGGAAATTGTCGAGGGACTGACGACCGAGGTCGGCCCGCGGCTCGCCGGTACCGAGGCCGAGGCCCGCGCCCGCGACTGGTCGGTCCGCAAGCTCCGGGCGCTCGGCTTCGCCAACGTTCGGGTCGAGACGTACGACATGCCGGTGTGGGTCCGAGGCGCCGAAACGGCATGGATCACCGCGCCGTTCCCACAGCCGCTGGTCATCGCCGCGCTCGGCAACAGCGGCGCCACGCCGCCGCAAGGGATCGAGGCCGAGGTCATTGGCTTCGACAGCATCGAAGCGCTCGAGGCGGCGCCGGACTCGGCGGTTCGCGGCAAGATCGTCTTCGTCGACAATTTCATGCCGCGGACCCAGGACGGCTCCGGATACGGCGCGTTCATCGGCCCGCGCAGCCGCGGCCCGAGCCTCGCCAGCCGCAAGGGAGCGGCGGCGATCGTCATCAAATCGATCGGCACCGACAACCACCGCGCCCCGCACACCGGGGTGATGACGTTCGCCGAGGGGGTGTCGCCGATTCCGGCCGGAGCGCTGTCGAACCCCGACGCGGCGCAGGTCGCCCGGATCCTCAAGCACGGCCGCCCGGTGTGGATGCGGCTGGTGATGACCCCGCGCAACATCGGCACCCGCCAGTCCGGCAACGTCATCGCCGAAGTGCCGGGCCGCGATCCGTCGGCGCCGCCGATCCTGGTCGGCTGCCATCTCGACAGCTGGGACCTTGGAACCGGCGCCATCGACGACGCCGCAGGCTGCGGGATCGTCGCCGCCGCGGCCAAGCGGATCATGGATTCGGGCCGGCCGCTTCGGACGATCCGGATCGTCTGGTTCGGAGCGGAGGAGGTCGGCCTGTTCGGCGGCCGCGATTATCAGGCGAGGCACGGCAAGGAACCGCATTATGCGATCGCCGAGAGCGATTTCGGCGCCGATCGGATCTGGAAGGTCGACAGCCGCCTCGGCGAGGCCCGCAAGGCGGAGGCGCTGGCGCTCCAGGCAGCCCTCAAGCCGCTCGGGATCGTCCCGGGATCGCTGGAGAAAGCGGACGGGTCCGACATCGGGCCATTGATCGAAGCCGGCCTTCCAGCGGTCGGGCTCAACCAGGATGGAACCCATTATTTCGATATCCATCACACGCCCGACGACACGCTCGACAAAGTCGATCCGGAGGCGCTCAGGCAGAACGTCGCCGCCTGGACGGCCATGCTCGCCGTGCTCTCGGGCGGGATTGAGCCGGAGCCGAAACGGCGCAAGCGGCGTTGATGCGCCATCCAATGGAGGAAAAGTAATGCGAATCCTGCTTGCCGTGCCGCTGCTGCTGTTGACCGCGGCCTGCGGCGTCGAACATGACGAAGCCAACAACCAGGTTCTCCTCAACTATGATGAGGAAGCCGCCGAGAACGTGGCCGAAGACGTCGGCAATGTCGGCGAGGACATCGGCAATGAGGCCGAAGACGTCGTCAACGCCCTCCAGAACACCGACGTCGACGTCAATGTGACGACCAACGGCCAGTAAGACGCAGTCGGGGGTTTGATGGTCAGGCTGACGCTGACTCTATCGGCCCTGTACCTCGCCGCGGTCGGACTGGGCCTGATGCTGTTCCCGCATCGGTTTGGGGTCGGCGCGGTGCCGGACGATGCTTCGCCCCAGCTGGTCGCGCTGTTGCGGCTCCTGGGCGGGCCATTCCTTGGAATCGCGGTTCTCAACTGGCTGACCCGCAGATCGAAGCCGTCGGCGACGCTCAATGCTGTCCTGGTCGCCAATATCGTCGGCTTCGGCGCGGTGGCGGCCAATGACCTTTGGGGCGTGGCCAGCGGCGAAGCCCGCGACATTGCCAGGC
>CBIHLI010000036.1:0-8788 GCA_966210575.1 uncultured Sphingomonas sp. | reverse complement strand
CTCCACGGCAGCGCCGGGATCGTCCTCGCCCACAATCACCCCAGCGGCGATTCGACCCCCAGCGACGGCGACTGCCGAGCCACCCGCCGCCTGGCCTGCGCCGCGGAGGCGCTCGACTGCACCGTCGTCGATCACCTGGTGTTCGGCGGCCAGGATTGCGCCAGCTTTAGGCAACTCGGGCTCTTGTAATCCGCCTCCGCGTGCGTGCGAGGGTTAATCAACTAGCTCCAGCACCGCCTTCCACTCCGCATCCCGCACCGGCGACACCGACAGCCGCGATTGCCGCACCAACTCCATCTTGGCCAACCGCGGGTCGGCCTTGACCTGCTTCAGCGTAACTGGCCGGGCCAGTTCCCGCACCGGCTCGACCGCGACCGACACCCAGTCGGGATCCTTGGGATCCGGCGCAGCTTCGCGGGTCACGCGCATCACCCCGATCACCGAGCGTTCATTTCCGCTGTGGTAGAAAAATGCTTCGTCGCCGCGCTTCATGGCTTTGAGATGGAGCCGAGCGGCGGGCGCGCGCACTCCGTCCCATTCCGTCGCGCCATCGCGGATCAGGTCGGACCAGCTGTAGGTTCCCGGTTCGGATTTCATCAGCCAATGCGCCATTCTTCCTCCTTTTCGGCCTCAAATTATCCCGAAAATCCAAATTGTTCCTTCGTTCATCCCGGCGCTGGCTCGACTCATCGACTGGGGCCTTGGAATTGGCGGTTTAGTCCGTATCTGGCCGCCATCGATTAAACGAGAGCGAGTGGGCGAGAGCGCTGAAGGCGCCGGCCCCCGGGCAAGACGGACGATCCTTCACGGCTGAACTCGAGCGGCGCCGCTAGCGCGAAACCGCTCGAACCCTGTGACCGGTCGCCCGCCAAGGGCAAGAGAGAAAATTGAAGAAGTTTCTGCGGATCCGCGGCCTCGCCGCGGTGGTGGGTTCACTCATGCTGACACTGGGCTCGGGCAACGCAGCCGCCCAGTCGGTCAGTCCGGCGCCGATGGTTTCGGCCGTGCAAAGCGCGGTCGCCTCGACCAGCACCATGTTCTCGACCGCGGTCGGAGCGGTGTTCGGGGCGCGCCCGGTTGTTCTCGACGAAAACACGCGCATCGCCCGCGAGGCGGCGTGGCTGCACAAGAGTGGCTGGCCGCTTTACGCGCTGGTCGATCGTTACAGCGCAACCGCCGGGCCGCCGCTCAGCGAGGAGGCGAACTGCATCGCCGTCGCCATCTATCACGAAGCCCGCGGCGAAACGCTCGAGGGCCAGCTCGCGGTCGCCCGGGTCATCATGAATCGCGCCGCGTCGGGCAAATATCCGCCGACCTGGTGCGGAACGGTCAAGCAGCCGTGGCAATTCTCGTTCGTTCGCAACTATCAGTTCCCGTACACGGACAAGGATTGCGCGGCCTGGCGAAGGGCAGTCGCGATTACGCGCCTCGCCATCAATAATGTCGTCCCGACCCTTTCGAACGACGTCCTCTGGTACCACGCCGATTATGTGTCGCCGTCGTGGGGACGGCGCCTGACCTACGTCAACAAAATCGGCGCGCACATCTTCTACCGCGCCTAAGCTCCTCTTTGGCAAGCGCTTTAATCGCGGGTCGGGCCGGGCTGAAAAGCTCGGCCCGACTCATATTGGCCCCGGTTCGGCGTAAATCGCGTTTACGGGGGATTCGCGCCGGCCGCTTTTTAGCAGCACCCTCCCTCCTCGCATCGCCATGGTGCGTCGGGGGGAGGGTGTGTTGCTTAAGATCCTGGTCGTTGAGGACGATTCTCAGCTTGCCAATACGGTCAAATATCTGATCGAGGACAATCCGCGTTATCGGGTGGTCGCCATCGCCGACGATCTCGATAGTGCGATGGCCGCCGTCGAGAAGCACCATCCGCACCTGGCGCTTCTCGATCTCCACCTTGCTCGCGGCTGCTCGGGATTCTCGGTCGCCGTCCGGTTGAGCGACTTCGACATCCCCTGCCTGTTCGTCAGCGGCAACGCGCCGAGCTTCGCGATGCCTGACCTCGCGCTCGGCTGCCTGATGAAGCCCTTCACCGCCGAAGACGTCCATCGCGCGCTGGCGCTTGCCGAAGATAAATTGCGCGGCCGCGATTCGCTGCGGATGCGGCTTCCGTCCAATCTCAGGGTCTACGACGAGCCCGAAGAAACGGCGCCGGAAACGATGGAGGTACGGGGCTTCATTCCCTCCCGTCGGTCGCTCTGGACGCGCCTCGAACACTGGATCGCGGCCCACCAGCGCGCGTCATGAATAGTTGCTAGCGAACCAAGCGCCGTCACGATCTCCCACAGGACGACATTTGCAGTAGCGGTCCAGTCTCGCCTGCCTTATTGGCCGCGGCGCTAGGTTCGATCATTGCGCAACGGTCGACGAGCGGGGGGTCCTATGTTTGCCTGGTTCCAGCGGCTGCTGCCCAAAAAAGGCGATTTCTTTGGAATGTTCGAGGCCCACGCGGCGACGATTGTCGGCGCGGCTGAGGCGCTCCAGCAGCTCGCCGAGAACGGCAAGTCGACTCGCAAGCTTCTCAAGACGATCCAGGATCGCGAGCACCAGGCCGACGACATCATCCGCGAGACGCTCACCGCGGTTCGCAAGACCTTCCTTACGCCCTTCGACCGGGGTGCGATCACCGGCCTGATCGGCTCGATGGACGACGCGATCGACGAGATGCTCGCGGCGGCTCGCGCCATCGATCTTTACGAGCTGCATGACCTTCGGCCCGAGATGAAGGACATCGTCCACCTGATCTCCGAGGCCGCGGAAATCACCGCGCAGGCCGTTCCGCTGCTTCGCAATGTCAGCCGCAACGGCGCCCAGCTGCACGTGCTGACCGAGCGGCTCGTCCAGCTCGAGGGCGAAGCCGACGATATCCACGCCGCCGGCCTCAAGCGCGCCTTCCAGGAAGTCCAGGAGATCGGCACCCTGCAATTCGCGGTCGCGCGCGAAGTCTTCAAGAATCTCGAACGGGTGACCGATTCGTTCGAGGACGTCGCCAACCAGATCGACGGCATCGTGATCGATCACGCGTAGCGATGTACGAGCTTGCGTTTCCTCTGCTGGTCGGCCTGATCGGCATCGCGCTCGCGTTCGATTTTCTCAACGGCCTTCACGACGCTGCGAACTCGATCGCTACCGTGGTCGCCACGCGCCTGCTCAGCCCGGCAAAGGCCGTCGCGTTCGCCGCCTTCTTCAATTTTGCCGCTTACTTCCTGTCGCTTGCCATTCCCGAATTGCACAGGGTCGCCGACACGATCGGCAAGGGCCTGATCGACAAGGATCTGGTGACTCCCTCGGTCGTCTTCGGGGCGCTTATCGGCGCGATGTTCTGGAACGTCGTCACCTGGCTGAAGGGCATTCCGTCGTCATCAAGCCACGCGCTGGTTGGCGGCATCATCGGGGCGGGCGTCGCCCACGCCGGGCTGACTGGCGTTCAGTGGTCGGGTCTTAACAAGACCCTGATCGCGATCGTCCTGTCACCGACTCTCGGCATGATCCTGTCGATGCTGATCATGCTCGTCACCAGCTGGCTGGGCGTGCGGGCGACCGCGGCCGGTTCGGAGCGCGTGTTTCGCGGCCTGCACCTGGTTTCGTCGGCAACCTACTCGATCGGCCACGGGCTCAACGATGCCCAGAAGACGATGGGGATTATCGCCGTCCTGCTCTACTCGACCGGCAATCTCGACGGCGACTTCCATGTCCCGCATTGGGTGGCGATCTGCTGCTATATTGCGATGGGCCTCGGCACGCTGACCGGCGGCTGGCGGATCATCGAAACAATGGGCACCCGGATCACCAAGCTGTCGCAGCATCAGGGCTTCAGCGCGTCCGCCGGCGGGACGGTCATGCTGATCACCGCCTCGTGGTTCGGAATTCCGGTCTCCACCACGCACACCATCACCGGCTGCATCATCGGCGCCGGAGCGGCGAGGCGGGCATCGGCGGTCCGTTGGCAGGTCGCCCAGAATGTCATGACCGCCTGGGTCATCACGATCCCGGCATCGGCGGCGGTGGCGGCCCTCTTCTACTGGCTGACAACGCTGTTCTAGGTCGGCATCGCCCGGCGTTCGCTCGACGGCAAGCGGCTTGAGCGGTGGATGCCCCGCGAGGATTCGAACCTCGATTGACGGATTCAGAGTCCGTAGTCTTACCATTAGACGACGGGGCAGCGCCTGAATGCGGCGAGCGCGCGAGATAGAAATGACCCTCGCCAGTGTCAACGCGGCTGGGCCGAAAACCCAGCTATCTTGCCCTTTTAGGCCATTCGCGCTTACATTCGGGCCAAGTCAGCCGCCGGTATGTCCGGCGGTGAAAGGATAAGATCGGGCGTTTGGTCATGGCGCAGAACGTCGCCACCGCGCCGGCACCGCAGTTGCGGAATGAGCCGGCCTCCGCAAGCCCCTCGCAGCGGCGGCATCCGCAACCTCACAACCATCGCCACACCTACGGCGCGCTCGATCTGGGCACCAACAACTGCCGGCTTCTCATCGCCCGTCCGACCGCCGACGGCTTCACCGTCATCGACGCCTTTTCGCGCATCGTCCGGCTTGGCGAGAACATGTCGCAGACCGGCAAGCTGTCCGACGAATCGATGGATCGGGCGGTCGCCGCACTTTCGGTCTGCGCCGACAAGCTCAGGCGCCGCAACGTCTCGCTCTCGCGCTCGGTTGCGACCGAGGCCTGCCGCCGCGCCGCCAACGGCCGCAAGTTCATTGAGCGGGTCCGCAACGAGACCGGAATCGCGCTCGAGATCATCGAGCCGGCCGAGGAAGCGCGCCTCGCGATGCTCGGCTGCCACAAGCTGCTCGAGCCCGGCGACGGGCCGGCGCTGATCTTCGACATCGGCGGCGGCTCGACCGAGCTGGTGCTGATCGACCAGGTCGATGGCGTTCCGCAGATCCGCAGCTGGTGGAGCGCGCCTTGGGGCGTGGTCTCGCTGACCGAAAGCGAAGGCCGCGAGGCGATCGAAGGCAAGGACCGGGTGCGCGCCTATGAGCGCATGCGCGAACGGGTTCGCCGCTCGTTCGACCAGTTCGAAGCGATGCTTCCGAAGGGCCGCAAGGGGATCCGGCTGCTCGGCACCAGCGGCACGGTGACGACCCTGGCCAGCGTCCACCTCGCCTTGCCGAGCTACGATCGCAAGGCGGTCGACGGGCTGCAAGTGGCGAGCGAGTCGATGCGGTCGATCAGCACGATGATTGCCGAGATGGATTATCGGGAGCGGTCGGGCTTGCCGTGTATCGGGCCCGAGCGCGCCGACCTGGTCGTCGCCGGCTGCGCGATCCTTGAGGCGATCCTGGAAATCTGGCCGTCGAAAACCCTTGGAGTTGCAGACCGCGGGATTCGCGAAGGAATCCTGCGTTCGCTGATGGCACGCGACGGATATCAATTGTGAAGGGCGCGCGCGGGCCGCGGCAGCGGTTGCGCACCGCTCGCGGACGGACGGCCTCCTCGACCCGCTGGCTCGAGCGCCAGCTCAACGACCCCTACGTCCGCCGCGCCAAGGCCGAGAATTACCGTAGCCGCGCCGCCTACAAGCTACTCGAGCTCGACGAGAAGTTCCGGCTGCTGAAGGGCGCCAAGGCGGTCGTCGATCTCGGCATCGCCCCCGGCGGCTGGAGCCAGGTCGTCCGCAGGCGGGTTCCGGAGGCGAGGATCGTCGGCATCGACTTGCTCGCCACCGACCCGATCGAGGGCGTCGAGATCCTGCAGTTGGATTTTATGGATGAAGCTGCTCCCGAGCGGCTGAAGCAGGCGCTTTCGGGACCGGCCGACCTCGTCCTTTCCGACATGGCGGCGAACACCGTCGGCCATCCGCAGACCGATCATTTGCGGACCATGGCGCTGGTCGAAGCGGGCCTGGAGTTCGCCAAGGAGGTGCTTCGTCCCGGCGGGGCCTTCATCGCCAAGGTCCTGGCCGGCGGAACCGATACCCAGTTGCTGGCCGAGCTCAAGCGCCATTTCACGACCGTCAAGCACGCCAAGCCGCCGGCCAGCCGAAAGGGATCGTCGGAATGGTACGTGATCGCCCAGGGGTTCAAGGGCGACGGGGGCGAGCCGAGCTAGCTTTTCGCCCGAGCGTCGGCGATGGCCTTCTTCATCCCGTCATAGCCGATCGCCGTGTTGAACACCCGGTCGCCGACGATGAACAGCGGCGTTCCGGTCGCCCCGAGCGCTCCCGCCAGCTGGAAATTCTTCTTCAGCTCCGCCTCGATATCCTGGCTGTCGACCGGCGCGACCGGAATCCCCGCCGCTTGGCTGGCCGTGGCCAGCGTCTGCTGGCTCGGCTTGCCGGCTTCCCACAGGGCGTCGTGGAATTGCGTGAAACGGCCGGCCTTCGAGGCCGCCAGCGACAGGCGCGCCGCGGCCACGCTTTGTGGGCCGAGGATCGGAAGCTCGCGATAGACGACTCGAAGGCCGGGGTCCTCGCTGATCAGCTGGTCGATCGCCGGGTTGCTGGCTTTGCAATAGGGGCAGGCGTAATCGTAGAATTCGACCAGCACGACGTCGGGCTTGCTGGCCCCCTTCCACGAAGTTCCGAACGGCGTTTCGATCGCCGCCCGGTGTTGCGCCAGCAACGGCGCATATTGCTTGTCGCGCAACGCTTCGCTGGCATCGACCAGGATCTGCGGGTCGGCCATCATCCCGGCCCGGACCAGCCGGCTTCCGGCCAGCTGCGGCGCTGCGAATAGCAGAAGCGCGGCCATCACGACCGCGCCCACGAACCCGCCTGCGATTGCCGCCGGAACAACGCTCCGTCGCGGCGCTTCTCGTGCCTCGCTCACCTTGCTCGCTTCTCGTCCCTGTCCCGATAATTCTTGTCGGTCTTCTTCAGCTCGGCACGCGACACCATCGCAATATCCTGGGCGCGAAGATAGTCCGGACTTCCGGCCGGTATGCCCTTCATCGCGAACTCGGCGCTCGCCAGGGCAAGCTTGGGCTTGCCCTCGAGGTTGTTGCGCTCGGCGGTCGCCAAGGCGGCACGCGGCGTGTCGCCTTCGCGGTCGTAGATGATCCCCAGCTGGTACCAGGCGAACGGATTTTCATTGTCGCGGCCGACGGCGCTTTTCAGGACCTGCTTCGCCTCGACGAAATTCTCTCTTTTCTCGGTCGAAATCAGCGCGTGACCGAGCATCGAGGCGATCAGCGGCGAATTGCCGGAAAGCTCGGTCGCTTGGCGAAGCGGTGCGATGGCTTCGGCCGGGCGACCGGATTCAAGCAGGATCTGACCCTTCAACTCAAGGAAGAAGGGGTCGTTCGGATCGAGGCCGAGAAGCTTGTTGGCCTCGTCCAGGGCTTTTTCGGGATAGGCGCCGAGATGATAGGCATAGGCCCGTGCATAATGGCCCTGGACGCTTTGGTCGCTCTCCGGGTAGCGGATCACCGCCTGCCTGGGATTGACGTAGCCGTAGAGCTTCGCCTTGACCCGCTGGAAGCGCTCCTCGAGCACCGGGTCGACCGGCCTCGACCATGCCGGGTCCTTGGTCAGCACCTCCTGGAGCGCGGCCATGCGCTCGGTCGACAAGGGGTGGGTGCGGTCGTAGCTCTCGGTCGCATAGATCGCCAGACGATATTCCTGGTTCTGGAGCTTGCCGAAGAACTTCAGCATGCCCCGGCCGGTGACGCCCGCCGCCGACAGATATTTGGCGCCGGCCTGGTCGGCACTGCTCTCCTGGGTGCGCGAGAAAGCAAGCAGCCGGCCGAGCGCCGCCCGCTGCCCGGCCATCATGATTCCGACGCCCGCATCGCCGGCGCCCGCGGCCATCGCCAAGGCGCCGAGAATCATCGTCGCGATGGTGATCCCGGTCGCTTCCTGGGTGCCTTGCTGAAGCCGGATCCCGTGGCCGCCGGCGACGTGGCCGAGCTCGTGGGCGATGACGCCCTGCAGCTCGTTGACGCTGTCGGCCTGAAGCAGCAGCCCGGAGTAAATGTAGACCCGCTGGCCACGGTCGACGAACGCGTTGATCGTCGTGCTGTTGAGCAGCACGACCTCGACGTTCTTGGGGTCGAGATCGGCGCCGCGGATGAGCGGCGCCGAGATGTCGCGGAACAGCCGCTCGGTCTCGGCATCGCGAAGCACCGAAGGCTGGTCGTCGTCGGCCGCGAGCGCCGGCCTGGTGACCGACAGCGCCAGCAGAAGCCCGACCATCAACAGCCGCGTCAGTCGCGAGAGCGCCGAAGTCATCGGACGCCCATCACACCCGCGGCCTGAACAGCGGATGAAATCTCTCGCCTATCCGAACGTCCGCTGCCACCAGCCGCGACGAGCTTCGCCGCCCTCCTCGCCTTCATTAAGGTCGTTGTCCGCGGTCGGAACCGGAGCCGCCTTCGCGGCCTTTTTGGCTGCGGGCTCGGCAGCTTTCTTTCGGCTGGCGCGCTTTGGCTTTGGCTCTTCCTCCGCAGTCGGCTCGCTCTTGACCGGCGCTGCCTCGGCTTCGGCCGGCTTGGCCTTGCGGCTCCGCCGCGCCTTCGGCTTAGCCTCTGCCGGTGCTTCGGTCTCGGCGATCGGCGGCTCTTCGGCCAGCGGCCGCTCGGCCATCGGCGAGCTGTCCGGCTCCACTTCGACAGCCTCGACGGGCTCTACGGCCTTGGGCTTGCGGCCCCGGCGCGCCCGTTTCGGCTTGGCTTCGGCGTCGGCTGGCTGTTCCTCGGCTTCCGCTTCAGCCGGAGCCACCTCGATCGGAGCAGGCACTTCGTCGGCGATCGCGGCGCCTTCCTCGGTCAATCCGCCGCCGCGCTTGCGGCCACGGCCGCCGCGCCGCCGGCGACGGCGGCGGCGGCCCTGGCG
>CBIHLI010000035.1:0-8846 GCA_966210575.1 uncultured Sphingomonas sp. | reverse complement strand
GCGCCCATCTTTTGCGCGGATGATCGAGGCGGCCATGACGATGGCGATGAACAGGAGGACGAAGACCTGGTTGCCGCTCATTGCGCCGTCTCATCGCGCTCGATGCGCTTGTGGTCGCGCAGCGCCTCGATCTGGGAGGCGGTCTCGGCGCCGCGATCGGTGGCGATCTGCTCGAGCACCCGAAGTCGCGCTTCGATGCGCTCGACGTGAGCGGCATATTGGGCGGTTTTCTCGGCGGCGAGGGTGCTTTGCGTTTCGATTTGCTTTTCCTTGACCCTCAACCACATCTTGAACGGGGCGATGGCGATCGCCGCCAACGGGATGAGCA
This sequence comes from uncultured Sphingomonas sp., assembly GCA_966210575.1. Classification (GTDB taxonomy): domain Bacteria; phylum Pseudomonadota; class Alphaproteobacteria; order Sphingomonadales; family Sphingomonadaceae; genus Sphingomicrobium. The sequence goes on along the minus strand of CBIHLI010000035.1, from coordinate 8,518 downwards.
CCCATATCCAGCTCGCGATACTATTCATTCGACGCCTCCGCCTCCTCGCGTCCGATATTCAGTTCGATTTGCCATTCAATCAAGCTGCGCTGCCGGTTTTCGACCGGCGCGGAATCTTGCGGGGACTTTCCCGAAGGGCTTCGATTTGCGACGCCGTTTCGGCGCCGCGGTCGGTGACGATCTGCTCGAGCACGCGCACGCGCTGTTCGAGTTCGTTCGTATGCGCGGCATATTGTGCCGCTTTCTCAGCCGCCATTGTCGCTTCCACCTCGAGCTTTTTCTCGCGGAGCCGGAAGTACCGATTGGCGATCAGCATCAACAGGATGACCGGCAGGCCGATGACGATCAGCGCGATGAAGATATTGGTTGGACCGTCCATTATGCGCGGCCCCCTTTGTCCGCGAGGGCGCTGATCTCACGCTCAAGCCGCGATGGCTGGTCGGTGACGATCCGCTCTACGGTTTCGAGCCGGTCTTTGAGCGAGCCCATTTCCGCGCGAAGCTGCGCGTTCTCGTTGGTCAGGAGCTTGATCCGCTCGGCGGCTTCGCGATCCGTCTTCGGATGCAGCGGAGTTCCCCACGAAGTTTCGAGAGGATAGCCGTTCTTGATCCTTAGCCAGGTCGTGAACACCCAACCACCGACGCCTGCCGTCGAGATTAGCGCGATGTACGGAAACAGTTCGATGATTGCGGCGAAATTCGGATTCATCGGTGGAATTTCCTCTTAACGAAGCTGCTCGATCTCGCGGGCGAGCGAGCGGTTCTCGATGGTCACATAATGTTCGATCTGGGCGAGCCGGCGGTCGACGTCGCGGAACCGCGACTTTATGTCCCGAGCGCTGCGCGACGGCGATGTCCTAACGCCCTGCCAGAATTTCTGATCCTCTGGATTTGAATCCTGGAGCTCGCGCGGCTTGTCGCGGGCAAGGAAGCCGGCGACGAAATAGACCGGGATCAGCGCTCCGCCGCCCATGAAGATGCCAAGTACGAACAGGATCCGGATCAGGGTGACGTCGAAGCCAGTGTAATCGGCGAGGCCGGCGCATACGCCCATCACCTTGCCGTGTTTTTTGTCGAGATAGAATCCGGTGCGGCTCGGGGGCTGCGTGCTCATGCTTTCTCTCCGCGACGCGAGCGCGTGGTGGCGATTTCGTCCGGGAGCGGCGTCCCGGTCTCGGGCAGGAAGGTCTGGCGCCAGTTCGGGTTTTCCGCGTTCATGATCCGCTCGATTGTCGCCATCCGGTCGTCAAGGCGCCGCGCCATATCGTGAAGGTCGTCGAGCAGCTGCTCGTCGCCGACTGTCAGCGTCTTCGCCTGCTTCCACTTGGTGATGTAATGAAAGATCAGCCAGGGCAGCCCGATGAACAGGACCGTGATGGCGATAACCGGAATGAAGGCTTCTTCCATTATTTGTTCCCCTTCGCCGCCATCGCGGCCTTCATGGCTTCAAGCTCGGCGTCGACCTTTTCGGACGACTTGAGCTCGGCGATTTCCTCCTCGAGGCTCTTCGGCCCCGTCATGCCCAGCGCTTCGGCGCGGCCTTCGGCGAAGTCGGCGCGGCGCTCGAGCACTTCGAAACGGCTGAAGGCATCCTCGGTGCGGTTGCCGTTGAGCAATTCGCGGGCCTTGGCCCGGGTGACCGCGCTTTCGAGACGATGCGAGATCGCATTCTGCCGGGCCCGCGCTTCGCGCAGCTTGCCCTGCAGCTTGGCGATGTCGGCCTCATAGGCCTTCAGAGTGTCGTCGACGACCTCGATCTCGGCCTTGAGGCCGTCTGCCATGTCGGTCGCCTTCTGGCGCTCGACAAGCGCCGCCTTGGCTAGATCCTCGCGGCCCTTGCTCAGCGCCAGCTCGGCTTTCTCGGTCCAGCTCGACTGCAGCTCGTCCAGGCGGTTCAAGGTCCGCCGCATGTCCTTGCCGTCGGCTATCGTCTTGGCCGCGCTTGCGCGGACCTCGACCAGGGTCTCCTCCATCTCGAGGATGATCATCCGGATCATCCGTGCCGGGTCTTCGGCCCGGTCGAGGAGCTCGGTCATGTTCGCAGCGAAGATGTCCCGCGTCCGGGAAAAGATACTCATCTAGTTACTCCGCATTCCAAATCAGGGCCCTCTGTGCTTTTTACCATGCATGGGCCGTGCCAGAATTGGAAATTGTCTGGAAGCTCCGAAATTCGCCAAAACACGCTGTCTTCCGAAGCGAAATATGTTGCCAATTGATGGCATTTGCCACCAACAGTCGGCCAGATTTTTCAATGAGAAATTATGGAGCGGACTGAAACTTTCGTCGGCCAAAGCAATGCCGTGCTCGACGCCGTCGAGCGCGCGAGCCGCGCCGCCGCGCTCAACCGGCCGGTGCTGGTGATCGGCGAGCGCGGCACCGGCAAGGAGCTGATCGCCGAGCGCCTCCACCATCTGTCTCCGCGCTGGTCCGGCCCGCTGGTCGTGATGAACTGCGCGGCGCTTCCGGAAAACCTGATCGAGGCGGAGTTGTTTGGCCACGAGGCGGGCAGCTTTACCGGAGCGGCCAAGACTCGTCACGGGCGTTTCGAGGAAGCCGACACCGGCACCTTGTTCCTCGACGAGCTGGCGAGCCTGTCGTCGCCCGCCCAGGACCGGCTGCTGCGGGCCGTAGAATATGGCGAGATCACCCGGATCGGCGCGTCGAAGCCGATCACGGTCGACGTCCGGATTGTCGCCGCCACCAACGAGCATCTGCCGACTTTGGTCGAGCAGGCGCGGTTCCGCGCCGACCTTCTCGACCGCCTGTCGTTCGAAGTGATCACCCTGCCGCCGCTGCGCGCCCGCCAGGGCGATATCCCGTTGCTCGTCGAGCATTTCGCGCGGCGGATGGCGGCCGAGCTCGAATGGCCGAACTGGCCGGGCTTTTCCGACAAGGCGATGGCGGAGATGGAGCGCTACCGCTGGCCGGGCAACGTCCGCGAGCTTCGCAACGTCGTCGAGCGCGCCGTCTATCGCTGGGAAGATCCGGAACGGCCGGTCGACGCGATCCAGTTCGACCCGTTCCATTCGCCCTGGGCGCCCACCGGCACGCCGGCGGCGACCCCCGACCATGAGCCAGCCGAGGCGACGGCCGAGGCGGACGGTGAGAGCGCGGCACCTCAACCGCCGATCGCGACCGACGATTTCCGGGCGTCGGTCGATTCCTATGAGCGCGCGCTGCTCGAGGACGCGCTCAGGCGCAACCGCTTCAACCAGCGGGCAACCGCGGCCGCGATCGGGCTGAGCTACGACCAGCTCCGCCATGCGCTGAAGCGCCACAAGCTGCTCGACGCCGGGGCACGTTAGCCGCCCCCAACGGGCCTAGCGGAAGGCGGTCATCGCCAACAGCATCGGGATCGACAGCAGGACGTTGGTCCGCGACGCGATCAGCGCCGCTTTGGCGGCGCGCGCCTTGGCCGCGTCGTCGGCCTCGACCAGCCCGAGCACCTTCTTCTGCGCGGGCCAGATGATCGCCCAGACGTTGAACGCCATGATCAGCGCCAGCCACATGCCGATGCCGATCAGCCGCGCATTTTCGCGAAGCATCAGCGCGTCGTGGAGCTCGCCGTACAACTGGGCGAGGATCAGCCCCGTCAGAACGGTCATCGCCGCGCCCCAGCGGAAGTAGAACAGGGCCTTGGGGGCGATATGCTTGCTCACCGCGGGCTTCAGCTCGGCCGGGATGGTCGGCATCGCCGGCACCTGGACGAAATTGAAATAATAGAGCAGCCCGATCCACAGCACCCCGAAGAACACGTGCAGCCACTGGAAAACGCCGAGCAGCACCGTCGGCGGCGCAAAGTCCGGAAGCGCCATGATCACGCCCGCCGCGCCGAACCCGATCGCCACCACCAGCCACAGGTTTGCGAAGAATTTGTCCATCAGCTTTCCCCTTGACGAATTGCCCGCAGGCGATTGCCGAACGTTACGGCCTCGAATCCGTCGCGCCAAGCATTTGAGCGGTTATGACGGAGCCTGAGGGGTCTTTATCCGTTCCTTCGATTGTCACCGAAACCCCAATGAGGACCGCCATGGCTTTCCAGCTTCCCGACCTTCCGTTCCCGCGCGACGCGCTCCAGCCGCACATGTCGGCCGAGACGCTCGATTTCCATCACGGCAAGCACCACAAGGCCTATGTCGACAAGACCAACAATATGGTCGGCGAAAAGGGGCTGGAGAATGCCTCGCTGGTCGAGGTGATCGGCACCTCCAAGGATCGCGGCTTCAAGAGCCTGTTCAACAATGCGGCGCAGATCTGGAACCACAGCTTCTTCTGGCAGTGCCTTGCGCCCGAAGGCTCGACCGCGCCGTCGGGCAAGCTGAAGGAACAAATCGAATCGGATTTCGGAAGCACCGAGGCGCTCCTCGAGCAGCTGGAGAAGGAAAGCACCGACCATTTCGCCAGCGGCTGGGGCTGGCTGGTGCTGAACAACGGCAAGCTGGAGGTAACCTCGCTGCACGACGCCGATACGCCGCTGGTCCACGGAATGACCCCGCTGCTGACCGTCGATGTCTGGGAGCACGCCTATTACATCGACTATCGCAACGAACGGCCGCGCTATTTGAAGAGCGTCCTGACCAACATCATCAACTGGGACTTCGTCGCCCGGAACCTCGATGGCGAAGGCATCGGCCGGGCGGACCAGAAAGGTGCGGCCGTCGGCGAGCTCGAGGCTACGACTTGAGCCGATAGCCTGTCTTGAAGATCCACCAGACGCCGGCGAGGCACAGCAGGAAGAAGGCGAACGTCGCCGCCAGCGCGGTGCCGAACGACACGTCGGCGGTGCCGAAGAAGGTCCAGCGGAAGCCGTTGATCAGATAGACGACCGGGTTGAACAAGGTGATCGAGCGCCACGGCTCGCCCAGCATGTCGATCGAGTAGAAGGCGCCGCCGAGAAAGGTCAGCGGAGTGACGATCAGCAGCGGGATCACCTGCAGCTGCTCGAACCCCTTGGCCCAGATCCCGACCATGAAGCCGAACAGGCAGAAGGTGAGGGCGACCAGCAGCAGATAGAGGACCATAAGCACCGGGTGGGCGACGGTCACCGGCACGAACAAATGGGCGGTGATGAAGATCACCAAGGCGACGCTCATCGCCTTGGTCGCCGCCGCGCCGACATAGCCGAGCACGGTTTCGAAGGCCGACAGCGGCGCCGAAAGGATTTCGTAGATGGTGCCGGTGAAGCGCGGCATGTGGATTCCGAAGCTGGCGTTGAAGATGCTCTCGGTGAACAAAGACAGCATCATCAGCCCGGGGACGATGAAGCTTCCGTAGGGGACTCCGTCGATTTCCGTCATCCGGCTGCCGATCGCCGCCCCGAACACGATGAAGTAGAGCGAAGTGGTGATTACCGGCACCGCCAGCCCGGTCCACAGGGTCCGGCGGAAGCGATGCATCTCGAACTTGTAGATGGCGAAGACTCCACGCCAGTTCATGCCGCGCTCCGCTGCTCGTGGATCAGGCCGACGAAGATGTCCTCGAGGCTCGACTGCTTGGTGTCGAGGTCCTTGAAGCCGATTCCCGCGTCGCGCATCGCCGTCAGCAATGACGGGACTCCGGTGCGATCGGCCTTGGCGTCGAACTCATAGCTCAGCGTGCTTCCATCCTCGCTCAGCTCCAGGTTCCACTCGGAAAGCACGGGCGGCATCGCTGCCAGCGGCTCGGCGAGCTGCAGATGGAGGACCTTGCGGCCAAGCTTCTTCATCAGCGCGGTCTTCTCCTCGACCAGGATCAGCTCACCCTTGTTGATAACCCCGACCCGGTCGGCCATTTCCTCGGCTTCCTCGATATAGTGGGTGGTGAGGATGATGGTCGTGCCGTCGTCGCGAAGCCGGCGGACCAGCGCCCACATGTCGCGGCGAAGCTCGACGTCGACCCCGGCGGTCGGCTCGTCGAGGAACAGGATGTCGGGCTCGTGCGCCAGCGCCTTGGCGATCATCACCCGCCGCTTCATCCCGCCCGACAGTTCCTTGAGGATGGTCTTGCGCTTGTCCCACAGCGACAGGTCGCGAAGGATCTGCTCGATCCGCTTCCGGTCCGGCGCCCGGCCGAACAGCTCGCGGCTGAAGCTGACCGTACTGATCAGCGGCTCGAACAGGTCCATCGTCAGCTCTTGCGGGACCAGGCCGATGCGCTTGCGGGCGTGGCGGTAATCGCGCTGCCAATTCCTGCCGTCGACCAGCACTTCGCCGCCACTCGGAGTGACGATCCCACAAACGATGCTGATCATCGTCGTCTTGCCGGCGCCATTGGGGCCGAGCATGGCGAAGATCTCGCCGCGGCGGATGTCGAGGTCGATCGGCTTCAATGCCTCGGTGCCGCTGGCGTAGGACTTCTTCAGTCCGCGGATCGAAAGGATCGGATCACTCATTCGACAGGCCCCGGTTCGACTGGTGTAGCTTGCTCGCGATTGAGCCCGTGCTTCAGCAGCATCGGGATGTTGGCCAAGGCGAACAGGAATGTCAGCGGGATCGCGCCCCACAATTTGAAGCCGATCCAGAAATCGGTGGTCGTATTGCGCCAGACGCCCTCGTTCAGCACGGCCATGAAGGCGAAGAACAAGGCCCAGTTGCGGGTCAGCTTGCGCCAGCCGTCCTCGTCGAGGCCCGGATAGGAACTGCCCAGCACACGCTTCAGCAACGGCCTCCCGGTGAAAAGCCCGAACGCCAGCAGCGCCGCCACCAGCAAATAATAGAAGGTCGGCTTCATCTTGATGAAGGTCTCGTCGTGAAGCCAGATCGTGACCCCGCCCATGACCACGACCAGCACGCCGGAAAACCACAGCATCGGCGAGATCCGGCGGAAGCGCAGCGCCGAGTAAATCATCGCCGCGACCATCGCCGCCATGAACGCGCCGGTGGCGACGAAGATCTTCAGCGCAGCCGGCACCGGCGCGAAGAAATTGGCGGCGAAGAAGACCAGCAGCGGGCCGACATCGATCAGCAGCTGCGATCCGGGCGACGGCGCGCGGGTCGAACGGGCGAAGATCGTCGGCGGTTTCGCCGACCCCGATGGCATAGATCGGTAGGCCGAACCGCTCGGCCGCCGCGACCAGTACGCCGCCGCGCGCGGTTCCGTCGAGCTTGGTCATGATCAGGCCGGTGACGTTGGCGACCTCCCGGAAAACCTCGACCTGTGCCAGTGCATTCTGTCCGGTCGTCGCGTCGAGGACGAGGAGGACATCGTGCGGTGCCTCGGGGTTAAGCTTGCCGAGGACCCGGCGGATCTTGGCCAGCTCCTCCATCAAATGGCTCTTGTTCTGCATCCGCCCGGCGGTGTCGACGACCAGCACGTCGATGCCCTGGGCGGTCGCCTGCTTGACCCCGTCGAATACCAGGCCCGCGGGGTCGGCGCCTTCCTTGCCGGCGATGACCGGGGCACCGATCCGCTCGCCCCAGATCTGCAGCTGCTCGATGGCGGCGGCGCGAAAGGTATCGCCGGCACACAGCAGGACGCCGTAATCCTGGTCCTTGAGCCAATGGCCGAGCTTGCCGATCGTCGTCGTCTTGCCGGAGCCGTTGACCCCGATCACCAGGATCACGTGCGGGCGCGGGAAGCCCCACACTTCCAACGGCTTGGCGACGGGAACGAGGATCTTCTCGATTTCCTCGGCGAGGATGGTGCGGAGCCCGCGCTCGTCGAGCCGCTCGAATTTCTGGGCGGCGATGGCATCGCGGATTCGCTGCGAGGCTTCGGCGCCGATGTCGGAGGCGATCAGCGCCTCCTCGATATCGTCGAGGGTCGCGGTGTCGAGAGCGGCGCGGCTGGCGAGGCCGGTCAGATTGTCGGCAAGCTTGTCCGCGGTCTTGGAAAAGCCGCCGCGCAAGCGGTCGAGCCAGCTCATTGGAATACGCCCTGCAAGGTGTCGCCGTCGCGGCCGGTTATTCGCACCTCGCCGACTTCGCCGCGCTTTGCTCCGGCGACCGCTACCGGAGCGAACGAATCGCTATGACCCCTTGAGCGCGATTCGATCAGCACCGGCTGGAGCGAGCCGACGAGGCTGTCGAGCCATGCCGTTCGGCGCGCCTGGGCGACCTCGCGCAACCGGGCGGCCCGCGCTTTTATGGTTTCGACCGGAACCTGCGGCATGCGAGCGGCGGGCGTGTTCGGCCGCGGAGAAAAAGGGAAAACGTGCGCCGCGATAATGTTGCAATCATCCAGTAATCGCAGCGAGTTGAGCGCCATTTCCTCAGTTTCGGTGGGAAATCCGGCGATGAGGTCGGCGCCGATCGTCGCGTCGGGGCGGACCGCCTTGATCCGCTCGACTGCCGCGACCGCCTGAGCCCGGCTGTGGCGGCGCTTCATCCGCTTGAGGATGAGGTCGTCGCCGGCCTGGAGCGACAAATGGAAGTGCGGCATCAACCGCTTCTCACCGGCGATCAGCTCGAACAACGGCTCGTCGATTTCGACGCTGTCGAGCGACGAGAGGCGCAGCCGCTTGAGCCGCGGCTCGGCGACCAACAAGCGCTGGCACAGATACCCAAGCCCGCCTTCGTAATCGGTGATATCCACTCCGGTGA
>CBIHLI010000034.1:0-9040 GCA_966210575.1 uncultured Sphingomonas sp. | reverse complement strand
TCCTGGGGGTGAGCGATTCACCGGTCCTGGTCGGCGCGGTCGGGCTGCTGGTGCTCAACCTGGCGCTGTGCGCCGCCTGCTACGCGCTGCTCAAAAGCGGGTGGCGGATCAAGGCCTAGCGAGTGCCTACGGCTTGATTCCTATGCGGGCAAATGCCTCGGCGATGTCCGGAACGATGGCCTTCGCGGCAGAGATGTCTGACTGTGCGCCGGCGCTGTCCCCGGTCTTCAATTTGGCGATTCCACGGCCGTACAATAAATTCGCTGGGTTCGGATCGAGCTTTAGCGCGAGGTTGTAGTCTGCGAGCGCCCTCCTGAACCTGCCGCTCTGCAGATAGGCGATGCCGCGATTGTTATAGTACTCCCAATTATTGGGGTTGAGCTGGATCGCTTTACTGACATCCTCGATCGCGTGGTCGTAATCCTGCTTGGCGCCGTAGGCGAGGCCGCGGCTGATATAGACGGACTCATTATCTGGCTTGAGCCGGATCGCTTCGCTGAAATCGGCGATCGCGCGGTCGTAATCCTGTTTGCCATCATAGGCGAGGCCGCGGTTGTCATAGGCGAACGCATAATCGGGCTGGAGTCGGATCGCGTCGCTGAAATCAGCGATCGCTCGGTCGTTGTCACCCTTCTGGAGATAACCCAATCCGCGGTTGTTATAGGAGCTGGCGAGCCTTTTGGCCGACTGGCCCGTTGAGCTGATTATGGCGGTGCAGCCGTCGATGGTCTGATCCGCCGTGGCACCCTCCTTGTCGCACCAGTCGACCTGCTGCTGAGTTTGCGCGTGCGCCGCGGCGGCGACGAGGACCGAAACAAGCAGTCCCGCGCCTAAAGCTGTCCAATGTGGCCGCATTTCGCCCCCTCCGGGAAGCTCGTCAGCGCCTTCCCGCAAAATGGAAACTACGCCTCATCGAGGGAGCGGTAAACAATCCTCGTGACGCCGCTGTCGCCACTCTAGGACGTCAGCCACGCCAATCCGTTCTTCTACGCGATCTCCGGCTTCCGCAGCGGCATCGTCTTTACGCTCGCTTCCTTCCAAGCAATGCGGCATGAATGCCGAAACCTACGGCTCGAAACACGTCATGGAAGCTGAGTTTCTTGAAGAGGGCGAGCGTTTGATCGCTCGGCCCCAGGGCCGGATGGAAGCCGCCGATGGGGACAACTTCGCCTCGGCCGTCGAAGAGCGGCTTCAGCCCAAGACCAAATCCGTGACGATCGACCTGGAACAGCTGGAGTTCGTGAACTTCGGCGGCATTCGCGCAATCCTGCGGCTCGCCAGATCGCTCAAGGACGGCCAAAGGAACCTCGATTTCGTGCGTGGCGGCGAAGCCGTTCGCGAAGCCCTGGACCAGGCCGGGCTGGACGACTTCTTTCCTTTCATACCGCCGTATATTTCAAGCAGGGGGACACCAAGATGAAACGCCGCACATTTCTCGCCTCGTTCGCGCTCGGCCTAGCGGTCGTCACCATAAGCGGTTGCGGAAAGAAGGAGGCAGCGTCGAAGGTCATCGAAGTCGCCGTCAGCCCGGCCTCGCCGCCCAATCTGTTCGAGGAGAACGGCCAGACCAAGGGCCTCGATTTCGATTTGTTCGAAGGCTATTGCAAGGCCCGCGGCTGCACCATGAACGTCACCGCCTATGACTGGCAGGGCATGCTCGGGGCGGTCGTCAGCAAGAAGGCCGACGTCGCCTTTTCCGGGATTTCGATCACCGAGCCGCGCACCAAGGTGATGGATTTCTCCAAGCCCTACATGGACAACACATGGAACCTGGTGAGCTTGAAGGACCGCAACATCAAGCTTTCCAATCTCGACACGCTGAAGAACTACACGATCGGGTTTCCGCGCGGCATGGCCTACATGGACTTCATCAAGACCGAGCTCGAGCCCAAGGGCATTTACAAAACCGACCAGGTGAAGCTCTATCCGAGCTACAACGAAGTCCTGACCGACCTGCAGAACGGCCAGGTCGATCTCGCCTTCCTCGACGGCACGGTGGCCTCGGTTTACGCCAAGAAGCTGCCAATCCAGGACAGCTACGTCTTTACCGGTTTCGACCGCTTCGGCTTCGCCTTCCCCAAGGGATCGGCCCTGCGCGCCGATTTCGACAAATATCTCGACGAACTGGGTCCGGAAAAGAAGCAGGCGATCATCGACAAGTGGATGAAATAGGCGCCGGATAGAGCGGCGTGACGTTCTTCGACATCCTGCTGACGCTGCTCAACGGCGCCGGCTACACGCTCCTGGTCACGCTGGCCTGCGCCGCGACCGGCCTGCTGTCCGGTCTTGGCATTGCCATCGCTCGCGAGCTTGGCGGCGCCTGGTTGTCCGGGGCGCTTTCAACCCTCGTCTATGTGCTTCGCGGCATTCCCATGCTGGTCCTGCTGTTCCTTGTTTTCTTCGGGCTTCCAGGCATCGGGATCGACGTTCCGCCGCTGCTGGCGATGATGCTGAGCCTGGGGCTGATTTCAGGCGCGTATCTCTCCGAAGTGTTCCGCGGGGCGTTGGCGGCAGTCAATCCGAACGAGGTCCTCGCCGCGCAGTCGATGGGCTTCTCGCGGTTCCAGACGCTGCGGCTGATCAAGCTTCCGCAAATGATGCGCTTCGCGGTCCCCGGCATGGTCAACGAGCTGACCACCGTGATCAAATTCTCGCCCTTTGCGTACACGGTGGGCATCCCCGAGATCACCAAGCAGGCGATGGCGCTGGTTGCCACCACCATGCGCGGGATCGAAATCTATGCCGCGCTCGGCCTTCTCTATTTCGCCATTTACCGACTGATGCTGGTCGCCGTCCGGTTGATCGAGAAGCGTTACAGCGTCCCCGGCTTCGCGCAGGAGTGAGACCCAGACAGATGGCCCTTCTCGAAGTCAGGAACCTGGTCAAAACCTACGGCGACAAGACCGTGCTCGACGGCGTCAGCTTCGATCTCGCGGAAGGCGAGGCCAAGGTCATCATGGGGCCGTCCGGCTGCGGCAAGTCGACCTTGCTGCGCTGCCTCAATCGGCTCATCGAACCCACTTCGGGCGAAATCCTGTTCGACGGCGAGGACGTCACGGACCCGGGTGTCGACGTTCGGGCGCTCCGCAGCCGGATCGGCTTCGTCTTCCAGAACTTCGCGCTCTACCGCCACATGTCGGTACTGCAAAATGTCACGCTTGCACTGCGCCGGTTGAAGAAGATCCCGGAGCGCGAGGCGGAGGAACGGGCGCTGCACGAGCTCGACCGCATGGGCATGGCCGAAAAGCGCAATGCGTATCCGACAGCGCTGTCGGGCGGGCAGAGCCAGCGGGTCGCAATCGCGCGCGCGCTGGCGATGGATCCGAAGGTCCTGTTCTTCGACGAGCCGACCTCGGCTCTCGATCCGATCATGGTCCGCGAGGTCGTGACGCTGATCAATCGCCTCTATCTCGACAATGTCACGATCCTCTGCGTCACCCACGATTTGTGTCTCGCAAGGTATATTTCCGACCGGGTCGTGTTTCTCGATCGCGGCAAGGTCTACGCCGAAGATCGCGTCGAAAGCCTGCTCGACAGGGAATCCGAACCGGTCATTGCCGAATTTTTCGGCGGCGAAGGGTAGAATGCCGATCGACGCCTTCCCGTTCTTCGCCGACCTGGTCAGCTACTGGCCCGAGATCGCGAAAGGCCTGCGGAATACGATCCTGCTGTCCATCACGGTCACGGTGACGGGCCTGGTTGGCGGGATAGGGGTCTTCGGCCTTTCGCTCAGCCCGAACCGGCTCGTCCGCTTCGTCACGCAAAGCTACATATCCCTGTTCATCGGGACACCGCTGATCGTCTTCCTGTTCCTGCTGTATTACGGCCTTCCCAATCTGGGCGTGACGCTGTCGCCTTTCGTGATCGCGGTGTTAGGCTTCACGCTCAATGTGTCGGCATACAACGCGCGCTATCTGACGATCGCGTACAAGGGACTCGAACAGGCCGAATTGGAATCCGCCCGCGCGCAGGGCTTCTCCCGATTCCAGGTTTTTCGCCTGATCACGGCCCCGCAGTCGCTGCGGATGTCGGTGCCGTCCCTGACCAACCAGGCCATTCAGAACATCAAGGACAGCTCGATCGTATTCCTGATCCAGTACATCGAATTTTTCGCGCAGATGCAGGAAGTCGCCTCGCGCACCTTCCTGTTCTTCGAGACCTACCTTTTCACAGCGTTCGTCTATCTTTTGCTGGTCTCGATCGTCGTCCTCTTCGCGCGGCGGCTGGAGCGCAAGCTGGCCATTCCCGGGATGGGATAACAAGCCGCAGCAAGCGCCAACAAACTCGTACGAAGAGCCTCGATCAAGTCACTCCGTGCTGTTGCCCGGCTCTTCGGACGGGCAGACCCTGGTCGATTCGACGCGGCTGCCGGTGGCCTCCTCCGTCTGGACCACACAATCTTGCGCTTGCTCCTGGGCGGTGTCGGCCTGCGGAGTCGCACAAGCGGTCAAGGCTCCACAGATCGCCATCGCCATTGCAAATTTGGACATGGAGAACTCCTGCTGTCGTCGGAAGCTGTAACGAACGAACCGCCGAGGCGTTCTTGGATTTCCTTGGGTCGGAAACGACGCCAACAGGCGGCAAATGCTGAACGGCGGCGTAACGAACGTTGAACGGCGGCTGTCAGCATCGTTCAGCGCTCCAATAGCCAGGCCGACGCATAGTGATTCGCATCAACCGCTCAAAAGGAGAGCCAATGATGCGTACCATGATCATTTCCCTCGCCGTCACAGCTTCGGCTCTCGCTGTCGCTACGCCGGCTTCCGCCCAGTGGGCACGCCAGCCCGCGCCGTACGGCTATGGCGCCCCCGGCTATGGCGCCCCCGGCTATGGCCAGGGCTACAACAACTATCGCCACGCGGGCGCCGTGAAGGCCCGGATCGACGGCATCCAGCGCCAGATCGCGCATCTTGCCCAATACCGGATGATCACTCGCAGCGAGCACAATAACCTCATGCGCGACTCGCGCGAGATCGAGCGGCGTTTCTTCCGCAACGCTCGAGACGGCCGCGGCCTGACCCAGCGGGAAATGTACGACGTCGAGCGCCGCGTCGCGCGGCTCGAGCAGAAGATCGCCCGGGACGTCCGCGACGGCCGCCGCTGGAGCCACCGCTGGTAACAAGCTGCGCGCATTGGTGCGCAGCACAAAAGGAGGGCGCGCCGGACATCCACGGTGCGCCCTTTTTCTTTTCCGGCGCCTCTGGCTATAGCGCGGTCTGGCGGCGCCGCCGCTCGCACTCACACTTCGAAAGGGACCGCCGCCGATGGCCATTACTCCGCTCATGCCCGTCTATTCGCGCTGCGAGGTGCGGCCGGTCCGGGGCGAAGGGGCCTATCTCTATGGCGAGAACGGCGAGAGATATCTCGACTTCGCGGCCGGCATCGCCGTCAACCTGCTCGGCCACGGCCACCCGCATCTGACGCAGGCGATCCAGGAGCAGTCGGCCAAGCTGATGCACGTCTCGAACCTCTACGGCTCGCCGCAGGGCGAGGCGTTCGCCAAGCGCATCATCGACCTGACCTTCGCCGACACGGTGTTCTTCACCAACTCGGGCGCCGAAGCGGTCGAGTGCGCGATCAAGACGGCGCGCCGCTATCATCACGCCAAGGCCAGGCCCGAAAAGCACGACCTGATCACTTTCTCCAACGCCTTCCACGGGCGGACGATGGCGACGATCAGCGCCACCAACCAGGAGAAGCTGCGCGACGGCTTCGCGCCGCTGCTGCCCGGCTTCAAGGTCGTCGAGTTCGACAATATCCACGCGGCATTGGCCGCGGTCGACGACAATACCGCCGGCTTCCTGCTCGAGCCGGTCCAGGGCGAAGGCGGGATCCGCCCGGCCAGCATGGAATTCATGCAGGGGCTTCGCGAGTTCGCCGACGCCAATGACCTGATGTTGGTGCTCGACGAAGTGCAGTCCGGGGTCGGCCGCACCGGCACGCTCTACGCTTACGAACAGTACGGGATTACGCCGGACATCCTGGCCACCGCCAAGGGCATCGGCGGCGGCTTCCCGATGGGCGCCTGCCTCGCCACCGAAAATGCGGCGCAGGGCATGGTGATCGGCACCCACGGATCGACCTTCGGCGGCAATCCGCTGGCGATGGCCGCCGGCGAGGCGGTGTTCGACGTGGTCGCCAACGAGGAGTTCCTCAGCCAGGTCCGCCAGACCGGCGAGCGGCTGCGCTCGGCGCTCGAACAGATGATCCCCAACCACGACCATCTGTTCGAAAGCGTTCGCGGGATGGGCCTGATGCTCGGCATCAAGATGAAGACCGACAGCCGCAGGTTCGTCAATTGGCTGCGCGGCCGCGGGCTGCTGACAGTGGCGGCCGGCGACAATGTCATGCGGATCCTGCCGCCGCTGGTCATCGAGGAGCATCACATCCGCGAGTTCGTCGAGACGCTGTCGGCCGCTGCCGCCGACTATGAGGTCCCGGCCGAAGCGGCGTGAGTTGAGAGTGCCGGAGCGGCGTCCTATCTAGTTTCCATGCCGACAATCGCGCTGAACACCGACGTCGCTCTTGGCGTCACCATCCCGGCGCGCAACGCCCGCGGACGGCTGGCCCGGGTCGGCCCGGTGCTCGAATCGATCCTCGCCAATCACGGCTATCCGCCGGTGATCGAGCGGCTGCTGGCTGAAGCCTTGGTGATGACCGCTCTGCTCGGCACCATGCTCAAGGAGCCAGGCGGGCAAATCACCGTCCAGGCACAGACCGAAGCCGGAATCGTCGACCTGCTGGTCTGCGATTATCTCGGCGGCGAGCTTCGCGGCTATGTGAAGCATGACCCGGAGCGGCTGGCGGAGGCCGGCCCCAACCCTTCGCTCTTCTCGCTGTTCGGCAAGGGCTATCTGGCGATCACCTTCGACCATCCGGGGATCGACGAGCGCTACCAGGGGATCGTGCCCCTCGAGGGCGAGAGCCTGGCCCGCGCCGCCGAGAGCTTCTTCGCCCAGTCCGAGCAGATCCCCAGCGTCGTCCGGCTCGCCGCCGAGAAGCGCGAAACGGGCTGGAGCGCCGGCGGGCTGCTGTTCCAGCATTTGCCCGAGGGCGAGCAGGGGCGCGACCGGCTTCACACCCGGCTCGACCACCCCGACTGGCCGCACGTCGCGGTGCTCGCGGGATCGGTGAAAGCCGATGAGCTGACCGACCCGTCGCTCGGCCTCGACGACCTCGCCTGGCGGCTGTTCCATGACGAAGCCGAGGTTCGGACGCTCGATCCGCTGAAGCTCAGCCGCGGCTGCCGCTGCGACCCCGATTACGTGCGGTCGGTGATCGCCCGCTTTCCGCCGGAGGAGCGCGAGGCGATGGTCGGCGAGGACGGGCTGATCCGGGTCGACTGCGCATTTTGCTCGCAAAGCTTCCCGATCGCGCTCGAGGACGTATCCTGAAAGTCGTTCAACATTGGCCGTTCGGTGCTAGATATACGCTCGTGACTCGCGCTTTTCGCCTTGCATTGATCGCCGCCGGGGGCTTCGGGCTCGCCGGGTTGCTGGCCGCGGCCGGACCGCCCGGAGTCCTGGCGCGCGCCGAGGGCGGAATGTGGGAAATTTCGCGCAGCGGCGAACAAGCGTCGAAGCTGTGCGTCGCCAATCCGGCCGTGCTGGCGCAATATGAGCATCGCAGCGCCAGCTGCACTCGCGAAGTCGTCCGCGACTCGGCGAGCTCGGCGGTCATCAGCTACCAATGCTCCGCCGGCGATTTCGGTCGCAGCGAGGTAACGGCGATCACGCCGCGATCGCTGCGCATCGAGACGCAGGGAATCTCGGGCAGCGCGCCGTTTAAATATGTCATCCAGGCTCGCCGCGTCGGAAATTGCTGAAGCCATTAAGCGGGCGTTTAACCAATTCCTATTATGAAGGCCGGGTGCCGGATTTGGCACGCTTTCCTCCCAAAGTCGGGTTTCGGCCCGATTTACCTGGGCCGCCCCTCCACGCGATGGGCGGCCCTTCTTTTGTCCGCGCAGGGCTCTTAGATCGCGCGGACCATGACCGATCGACGAAAAGCGGTAGTGCTCCTGTCGGGCGGGCTCGATTCGATGGTGACGGCTGCACTCGCCCGCGAGCAGGGATATTCGGTGCTCGCGCTGACCGTCGACTACGGCCAGCGGCACCGGATCGAGCTCGAGGCAGCCCGGACGATCGCCGGCCGGCTCGCCGACCGGCATGAGGTGCTGAAGCTCGACCTCAGCCAGTTCGGCGGCTCCGCACTGACCAGCGACCTGGCCGTCCCGAAGGGCGGCGTCGGCAGCGACATTCCGGTCACCTATGTGCCGGCCCGCAACAGTGTCTTTCTCAGCCTGGCGCTCGCCTGGGCCGAGTCGGCCGGCGCCCGCGACCTGTTCGTCGGCGTCAACGCGCTCGATTATTCCGGCTACCCCGACTGCCGCCCCGAGTTCATCGCCGCTTTCGAACGGATGGCCAATCTCGGCACCAAGGCGGGAGTCGAGGGCGATCCGTTCACCGTCCACGCGCCGCTGCTGGCGATGAGCAAGGCCGATATCGCCCGTGAAGCGGCTCGCCTCGGCCTCGATGCCGGACTCAGCCACAGCTGCTACGATCCCGCCGCGGACGGGGCCCATTGCGGGCTATGCGACGCTTGCCGGCTTCGCGCCAAAGGGTTTGCCGAGGCCGGCCTTCCGGACCCAACGCGCTATGCGGAGCAGCCGGCGCAATGACCTACGCCGTCAAGGAACTGTTCCTGACGCTTCAGGGCGAGGGCGCGCAGTCGGGCAGCCGCGCGGTCTTCCTGCGCTTTGCCGGGTGCAACCTGTGGTCGGGGCGCGAGGCTGATCGGGCCGAGGCGCAGTGCAATTTCTGCGACACCGATTTCGTCGGCACCGACGGTCCGGGCGGCGGCAAGTTCGCCAGCGCCGACGCGCTGGCCGATGCTGTCGAAAGCGCCTGGGGAAAGGGGCGAGAGGGCCGGCTGGTCGTCATTACCGGCGGCGAGCCAATGCTCCAGCTCGACTCGCCGCTCGTCGAAGCGCTGCACGAGCGCAACTTCCGAGTCGCGGCCGAAACCAACGGGACGCTTC
>CBIHLI010000033.1:0-9127 GCA_966210575.1 uncultured Sphingomonas sp. | reverse complement strand
CCCCCTTGGCCCCCGCCAGTCCCGACGCCATATCGATTTCGAGTGCCAGGTGCGATAGGCGCCCGGCAAAGGAGAATTTCCAGATGGGCTATCGCGTCGCCGTCGTTGGCGCCACCGGCAATGTCGGCCGGGAGATCCTCAACATCCTCGCCGAGCGGCAATTCCCGCTCGACGAGGTCGCGGCCGTCGCCTCGTCGCGCTCGACCGGCGACGTCATCGACTTCGGCGACAGCGGGCAGGAGCTCAAGGTCAGGAACCTCGAGCATTTCGACTTTTCCGGCTGGGACATGGCGCTGTTCGCCGCCGGCTCCGACGCGTCGAAACTCTACGTTCCCAAGGCCGCGCAAGCCGGCTGCACGGTGATCGACAACAGCTCGCTCTACCGGATGGACCCGGACGTGCCGCTGATCGTGCCGGAAGTGAACCCGGACGCGATCGCCGGCTACCGAAAGAAAAACATCATCGCCAACCCGAACTGCTCGACCGCCCAGCTGGTGGTGGCGCTCAAGCCGCTGCACGACGCCGCCAGGATTAAGCGCGTCGTCGTCGCGACCTATCAGTCCGTCTCGGGTACCGGGAAAGCGGCGATGGACGAGCTGTTCAACCAGTCGCGCAACATTTTCGTCGGTGATTCGGCCGAGCCGAAAATCTATCCCAAGCAGATCGCTTTCAACGTCATCCCGCAGGCCGGCGACTTCCTCGACGACGGCTCGACCAGCGAGGAGTGGAAGCTGGTCGTCGAGACCAAGAAGATCCTCGACCCCAAGATCAAAGTCAGCGCGACCTGCGTCCGGGTGCCGGTGTTCGTCGGCCATAGCGAAGCGGTGAACGTCGAGTTCGAGGAGGAGCTGTCGGCGAAGAAGGCGCAGTCGATCCTGCGCGAGGCGCCCGGCGTCATGCTCATCGATAAGCGCGAGGACGGCGGCTACGTCACTCCGGTCGAAGCGGTCGGCGAATATGCGACCTACGTCAGCCGGGTCCGCGACGATCCGACGGTCGACCACGGCCTGTCTTTATGGGTGGTCAGCGACAACCTGCGCAAAGGCGCGGCGCTCAATGCCGTCCAGATCGCCGAGCTGCTCGGCCGCAAGCACTTGCAGAAAGCGGCCTAGGGCTTGTCGGCCCAGTGCCGAAGCAGGTTCTGCTGGACTAGCTGCAACCGGCTGTAATTTTGCGGGTCCATCTTTAACCCTTCGAGCGCCGCAACTTCGTTCAGGTCGTACAGGAGATTGCGCCGGAACGGGTCGGCGACCCGGCTCTGGATGAAGGTGATGGCGACCAGCCGCTCACCCTTGGTCACCGGATCGACCTCGTGGAAGGTGTCGGACGGGTAGAGGACCGCCTCGCCGGGCTTGAGCTTGAAGCGCAGCTCGCCGTCGCCAAGGCGGATGTGCAGAGCGCCGCCCTCATAGCTTTCCGGCTCGTTGAGGAAGATCGTGCACGACAGGTCGCTTCGGATCGTCTGCCCCGGCATCTGCAGGAAAGCGGCGTCGGCATGAGCGCCGTACTTCATTCCCGGCTTGTAACGGGTGATCAGCGGCGGCGCGATCAGCACCGGGAAGGCGAACTCGGCGAATTCCTGGCTGCGCCCGAACGCCTGCAACAGCAGCTGCGAGCTCTTCTGGTACGCCTGCTGCTCGTGCAGCTGCTCATTGTCCTTGGCGGTGTTGTGCGGGTTGGTGATCCGCCCGTGGACGAACGGCGCGGCGGCGGCGATCCGCTTGCACTCGTCGATTTCCGGCTGGGTCAGAAGCGGCAGGATTCGATACATCAAGATTCCCCGGATCGCGCCAGCGCCCGCGCAAGCAGCGGCGACTTTTCCGCCGCCCGGCCGAGCATGGCAAGCGCGGATTCAATGTCGACCCGGTGCGCGGCGTCCGCCTCGGCGATGAGGTCGCGCCGAAGCGCCGGGCTGTAGTCATATTCGAGCGCCTTCGAATAGCGCGCCATCAGCGAACCGGTGGCGACCGCATGGAGGCGCTCGGCCGTCGCGGCGAAGCCGAAAAATTGGGCGAGGCGAATCAGCTCGTTCGGCATGTCGCCGAGCATCGCGTCGAAATCGGCCCAGGCGATCGCCCGGTCGGCCATCCTGTCGGCGGCCGACTCCCGGGCGGTCATCTCGCACGCCCAGGCGGCCGCGGCGGCATCGGCGGTGGTGGTGCCGCCCAGCGCCGGCACTCGGCCGGACATTCGCCGGGCGCGCGATCCGGCAAGCGCCGCCAGTTCCTTGACGCTGTTCTCGCCGGCCAGGATCGAGGCGATGTAGGCGCGGGGCTTGGCGAAAAGGAACAGGGCCCGCTCGCCCGGCGGCACCAGCTCGTCGGCGATCTCGCTGACGAAGCTGGTCGCCTTGACCAGCGCCAGCTGATTCTCGGCGAACGTCCGCGAGAACAGGGCCTGGGCCGGAAACAGCAGGTGCGATCGATCCTCGTTACCTAGCCCCGCCAGGTCGCGCAGGAAGCGCGGCTCGCGGATCGCCAGCACGCCGTCGATTTCGCCGAGCAGCCGGGCGACCAGCGTCGATCCGACGTGGCCGATGTGGAAGATCCAGCGCGCGTCGGTGCGGGCGTCGATGGCGAGCGCGCTTCGCACCTTTTGCCAGTCGACGATATGGCTGGTCATCGTCTGCTGCAGCATCCGGTCGTCGAGGAAGCTGGCATTGCGATAGGCCTGCGAATCCATCGCGACCAGCCGAACGCGCCCGGCTTCCGGGTCGTATGCCTGGGCGAGCCAGGTCGCGTCTCGGGCGATTTGCTCAGGCGTCGGGGCGCTGGACATGCGGCCACTTAACCTTGCAAACCGGGCGGCACCACAGGAGACGGATGATGGTCGAACAGAAGACCGGCGGCTGCGCCTGCGGACGAGTGCGCTTCACTCTCACCGGCGAGCCCGAGGAAGCCTATCTTTGCCATTGCCGGATGTGCCAGCGGGCGACCGGCTCAGTGTCGATCGCCTTCGTCACCGCCAGGCTCGATCAGATAGAGTGGGATGGCGAGCCCGACTGGTACGACAGCTCGCCGATCGCTCGCCGGCCGTTCTGCTCGAAGTGCGGGACGTCGCTCGGCTTCATGTTCACCGAGGATTCCGACAAGATGGACCTGACGGTCGCGGCGTTCGACGACCCCAGCCCGTTCAAGCCCAGGCATCATTTCGGCGCCGAGAGCATGCACCGGGCGTGGCTCAACACCAAGGGTCTGCCCGAATACCGGACTGACCAGTATCAGAAGCTGGTCGACAAATGGGTCAAGGCGACCGGGAAAATGCCCGATTAAAGCGGCTTGACGAATTTCAGGGTCATCCGGTCGCTTTCGCCGATGGCGAGATATTTTTCGCGGTCCTTGTCCTTGAGACGCAGCCCTGGCGGCAAAGTCCACACGCCGTCCGGCCAGTCGGCCGTGTCCTTCGGGTTGGCGTTGATCTCGGACGTGGCGGCGAGCTTGAAGCCGGCCGCTTCGGCAAGGGCCTTTACCGTCGACAGCTTGATATAGCCGCTTTCGCGCTCGCGCTCGGCGCTGGCACTTTCCGGCAGGCGGTGGTCGACCACGCCGAGGATTCCGCCAGGCTTGAGCATCGCGTAGATCTGCTTGAAGGCCTCGGGGCTGTAATCCTGCTTGTCGTCGCGGCGATAGCCCATCCGCCAATTGTGCACGTTGCGGAAGGTGAGGACGACGTCGGCTGTGCCGTCCGGCACCCGCACCGAATTGGCGTCGAAGGCGGGGAAGTCGGCAACGACCGCCGCCGAGTACAAAGTCGGATTGGCCGCCTTGAGCTTGTCGATTCCCGACCGTCCCCAATCGGGCGCAACCAGATAGAGCTTGCCGCCGCCGGCGGTGACATAGGGCGCCAGGATTTCGGTGTACCAGCCGCCGCCCGGCCAGATTTCGACCACGGCGTCGCCCGGGTCGACCTCGAAGAAGTCGAGGGTCTCGACCGGGTGGCGGTATTTGTCGCGAAGCACGTTCTCCGGCTTGCGTCCCGCATCGGCGACCGCCTTTTGCAGCGCGGCGAACCGGGTCGCCGCGGCGGCCGGCGCTGCTTGCCCGGCGGCGGCGTTCGACGCCGAGGCAGGCAGAAGCGCCAGGGCGCTGGCGGCAAGCGCGATTGCGAAACGAAGATGCATGGTCCGGTTCCCCTTGCGAATGTCGCCCTACCATTGCGCGAGCCGGTCGCGCGCGGCAATGCCCGAATCTCCGCGACAGGCGTTCGGTCAAGATGGGGACGACCAATTTGCGCGAGCCAGCGATCCACAAATGGACCGCATCGGACGGGATCGAGCTTGCCTTCCACGAAATGGGGGAGGGCCGGCCGGTAGTCCTGCTGCACGGCCTCTTCTCCGACGCGCAGATGAACTGGATCAAGTTCGGCCACGCGGCACGGATCGCCGGCGACGGCTTCCGGGTGATCATGCCCGACCTTCGGGCGCATGGCGCATCGGGCAAGCCGCACGACCCGGACCATTATCCGCAAGGGGTGCTCGCCCGCGATGTTCGCGAGCTGGTCGCGCATCTCGGCCTCGACTCGTTCGATCTCGGCGGCTTTTCGCTCGGCGCGCGGACGACGCTCGAAGCGGTCGGCGAAGGCATGCGGCCCGGCAAGGCGGTGCTCGGCGGAATGGGCCTCGAGGGCATCCGCAATTGGGCTCGGCGCAAGCATTTTTACCTCGAGGCGATCGAAGCGTTCGACAGTGCGACCCGCGGCGACCCGCACTGGCTGGCGATCCAGTTCATGAAGACGATGAAGGTCGACCGCACCGCCGCCGCGTTGCTGCTCCAGAGCTTCGCCGATTCGGAAGAGCAATGGCTGCAGGCTTTCACCATGCCGACGCTGGTCGTCGTCGGCAGCGAGGATCATGACAACGGCTCCGGCGAGGAGCTTGCCGCGGCGCTTCCCAACGCGATTTATCGCGAAGTGCCCGGCACCCACATGAGCTCGGTGACCAGGCCAGAGTTCGGCGAAGCGATTGCGCGTTTTCTAGCGGCGGCTTGACCCGACTCGCCGTGTCGGCCCAGTCGGTAGCGAATCGAGAGGGGAGTTTTCGATGAAGTTTTCCGTGTCCGTATCAGTATCCGTCCTTGCACTGACGATCGCCGGCTGCGCGACCAACTCGACACCGCCGGCCGAAGTCACGGCCGCGCCAGCTTCGACGCCGGCCGAGGCCGCGGAATCCTCCGCCGCGACCCAATATCCGATGACCCCCGAAGGCGCCCGCCAGTTCATCGCCGCGGTCGAAAAGGACCTGTTCGACTTCAGTGTCATCGGCGGCCGCGCCGCCTGGGTGAACGCCACCTACATCAACGACGATACCGACGCGCTCAATGCGTATTTCGGAACCATCGGCACCGAAAAGACGATCGAATATGCGAGTGCCGCGGCCCGCTATTCGCAGGTTCCCGGCCTTGACTTCGACACGGCGCGCAAGCTCAACATCCTGCGCACTGGGCTGGTGCTTCCGGCTCCGCAAAGCCCCGGAGCGGCGGCCGAGCTCAACGAGATCGCGACCAGGCTGCAGTCGATGTACGGCAAGGGGAGGGCGACCCTCGACGGCAAGGAAATCACCGGCGACGAAGCCGAGGAGCGGATGGGCACCCTGCGCGATCCGGCCAAGCTCCAGGAGGTCTGGACCAGCTGGCACGACAATGTCGGCCGGCCGATGCGCCCGCTCTATGCGCGCATGGTCGAGATCGCCAACCAGGGCGCCAAGGACCTCGGCTTTGCCGACACCGGGGCGATGTGGCGGTCCAACTACGACATGACGCCGGAGGAATTCTCGGCGATGTACGACCGGCTGTGGGCGGAGACCAAGCCGCTCTACGACCAGCTCCACTGCTACACGCGGACCAAGCTCAACCAGAAGTACGGCGATTCCGTCCAGCCGGCGACCGGTCCGATCCGCGCCGATTTGCTCGGCAACATGTGGGCGCAGGAATGGGGCAACATCTATGACGTTGTCGCCCCCAAGGGCGCCGGCGACATCGGCTACGACCTGACCGAACTGCTGGTCGCCAAGAAGACGACCCCGACCGAGATGGTGAAGATCGGCGAGCGATTCTACACCTCGCTAGGCTTCGCGCCGCTGCCGGAAAGCTTCTGGCAGCGTTCGCAGATCGTCCGCCCCGAGGGCCGCGAGGTGATTTGCCATGCCTCGGCCTGGGACCTCGACAACAAGGACGACCTGCGTATCAAGATGTGCACGCGGGTCAACGCCGACGATTTCGTCACCATCCACCACGAGCTCGGCCACAATTTCTACCAGCGGGCATACAACGATCAGACCTATCTCTATTTGAACGGCGCCAACGACGGCTTCCACGAGGCGATCGGCGACTTCATCGCGCTGTCGGTCACGCCCGAATATCTGGTCCAGATCGGGCTTCTCGACCGAAGCAAGGTGCCGGACGCGAGCAAGGACACCGGGCTTCTGCTCCGCCAGGCGATGGACAAGGTCGCTTTCCTGCCGTTCGGGCTATTGGTCGACAAATGGCGCTGGGGCGTGTTCGACGGTTCGACTCCGCCGACCGCCTACGAGCAGTCGTGGGTCGGGCTAAAGCAGCAATATCAGGGGATCGTACCGCCGGTCCCGCGGACCGAGGCGGACTTCGATCCCGGCGCCAAGTTCCACATTCCGGGCAACACGCCCTACGCGCGCTATTTCCTCGCCCGGATCCTGCAATTCCAGTTCTACAAGGCGGCCTGCGACATGGCCGGCTGGAAGGGGCCGCTCCACCGCTGCAGCTTCTACGGCAACAAGCAGGTCGGTCAGCGGCTCGACGCCATGCTCAAGATGGGCGCGTCGCGGCCGTGGCCGGAGGCGCTCGAGGCGTTCACCGGCAGCCGCGAGATGTCGGCGCGGCCGATGCTCGAATATTTCGCGCCGCTGCAGGCGTGGCTCGAGGAGCAGAACCGCGGCAAGGTTTGCACCTGGTGATGTGAAAAGGGGCGCCCGAAAGCGCCCCTAAAGTGTCGATCGGCCGATCGACTACAGCACCGTGCTTTGCGGCTCGGCGCGGCCAGTGGTTCGGCGGGCTTTAGCTGTTCGGCCGCTGGCAGTCCGTCCGGAGCCGCGCTTTGCCCGGGTGCCGGTCGCTCGCGACGCTTCGATGGCTGCCGATTCGTTCGGTCCTTCGGTCAGCGCCAGCTCGCGGCTCGAGCCTCTCGACCGGTAGTCCTCGGCGAAGTCGCCGACCTGTTCGCTGAGCCGGCTGATCTGGTCGCTGATCTGGTTGCGCTTCGACCACAGGAACACGCCGGCCGCGACGGCGCCGGCGGCTGCCGCGGCGGTCGCCAGCGGCTTTTCTTTCGCGCTGTCGGCCCAATGGCTCATCAGCGGCTGGTCGGAACCACGGCTGGCGGATCGGCTGCGATTTTTGTTGGCGCGTTGGGGCATCGTCGAGTCTCCTTTTTCCGGACAGGATTTGTCGGGGATTCCAACGCGTTCGGGACGCGACCTGTTTCGGCCGCTCGGCTGAAGGGAGGCGGACGAGCGACGGGCGGCGAAGCCGCTCAGATCTGTTCGAGCAGATGCTCCGCGCTCGACGCCCGATACTCGCCCGGAGCTTCGACGTTGACCTGCTCGACGACGCCGTCGTTGACCAGCATCGAGTAGCGCTGGCTGCGCTTGCCCATGCCGAATCCGGATGCGTCCATTTCCAGGCCGACCGCCTCGGCGAACTGGCCGTTGCCGTCGGCGAGCATGGTGATGTCGCCCGATCCGTCGCGCTCGCCCCAGGCGGCCATGACGAACGGGTCGTTGACCGAAACGCAGGCGATCTCGTCGACGCCCCTGGCTTTGATCTCGCCCGCCTTGTCGACGTAGGACGGCAGGTGCCGGGCCGAGCAGGTCGGGGTGAAGGCGCCGGGCACGGCGAACAAGGCGACGCGCTTGCCCTTGAAATATTCGCCGCTGGTTGTCGGCTGCGGCCCGTCGGAAGTCGCGATCGTCAGCGGAACGTCCGGAATAGTGTCACCGACCTGGATGGCCATCGCGAGTCTCCTGTTGGGCTTGGAGCCGGCGAGATAGGCGGGCGATCGGTCCCGCTCAAGGCTTGCCGCCCATGGTTCAGCGCCCCATCATGGTCGGCGTGGACGGCCCGCCCTTTCTTTCCGGCAAGCTGCTCCTGGCGATGCCGGGAATGTCCGACCCGAGGTTTGAGCGGGCGGTGATCGCGATGTGCGTCCATGACGAGAACGGCGCGGTCGGAATCGGCATCGGCCACAAGCGCGCCGGCCTGCGCTTTCGCACCCTCCTCAAGCAGCTCGAAATCGATCCCGGCAAAGCGCCAGATTGCGCGGTCCATCACGGCGGCCCGGTCGAGCCGGGCAGGGGATTCATCCTCCATTCGACCGACTGGGGCGGGCAGGACACGCTCCAGGTCAACGGGCCGTCCGGCGCGATATTCGCCATGACCGGCACCATCGACGTCCTCAAGGCAATCGCCGAGGGCCGGGGACCGGCGCAATGGATCGCGGCGCTCGGCTATGCCGGGTGGGAGGAAGGCCAGCTCGATGAGGAAATGACCCGTCACGGCTGGTTCGCCGCGGATGGCAGCGGTGAGATCCTGTTCGATACGCCAACCGACGAGCGCTGGGCGGCGGCGTTCAAGGCCGCCGGAGTAGACCCGCGATTGCTGTCGAGCCAGACGGGCGCGGCCTAGCCGGGCCGGGCGGCGAGCGGCCCCAATTCCTCAATGAGCGGCGCAAGCCACTGCCGGTACGGCTCCGCCGAGCCAATGCTGTCGCGATTGATCGGTCGGCGGACCTGTTCGCTGCTCGGTGTCGCGACCGGCTGCGACGACTGGTGGAAGTCGAGGCAGGCCGGGTCAAAGCCAAGCCCGAGGACTTCCAGTGCGCGCCGAGTCGACAGCTCGAGGTCGTCGACGAGGTCCTCATAGCGGAGCTGGAGCACGCGGCCAGGCGCCGCGGAGCCGGCCCAATCCATGAGTCGGACGTAGTCGCGATAGAAGCGGCCGAGGTGCCGCAGGTCGTTCGAGAATGCGAGGCCGCTTCCGAACAGCATTTTGTAGTTCGACCAGCAGCAGTCCAGCGCATCCCGCCTCAAGTCGATGATTGGCGCGTCTGGCAAGATCAGCCGGATTACGCCGACGTGCAGCCAGTTGGAGTTCCACTTGTC